>DDAD01000101.1:4006-14034 GCA_002333205.1 Pedobacter sp. UBA2067 | reverse complement strand
CCTGAAAAAGGCAATATAAACTCGGCTTCGCTTGCTGCATAACATAAAGATAATATTGTTTTAACATTAGAATAGTCAGCTTTGTTATTCAGTGTGTATTGGGTGATTTAATAGCGATATATGAATAAAAAGAAAGTTCCTTTCTTAAACAGGGAGATTAGCTGGTTGTATTTCAATGAGCGAGTGTTGCAGGAAGCCGCAGATGAGCATGTTCCCCTGATTGAAAGAATCAAGTTTTTATCCATTTTCTCTTCAAACCTGGACGAATTTTATCGGGTGCGCGTTGCGACCATGTCACGCCTGTCTAATTTGAATGAGAAGGCAAAAGAACTATTAGGCTTCAATCCCAAAAAGGTACTTAATGAGATAAAGAATATAGTTGTAAAGCAGGAGCGTAAATTTGAGGATCTATTTCAAGAAACGCTAATCAACGGTCTTGCTAAAAACCGGATTTTCATTCTGAATGACTCACAGCTCAATGTCTCTAGAGGAGCCTTTGTACGGGAACATTTTCAGGAAAAAATTCTCTCTAACCTGGTTCCAATCATCATTGATCCGGATCAGCCATTTCCCGAGCTTAAAGACCGTCGTTTGTATTTCTTTGTCCGTCTGATCAAAACGGGTACTAAGGTTACCGAGAAGTTTGCACTGATTGAAATTCCGAGTACCCTGCCTAGATTTTTGGTGTTACCTGAAACAAACGATCTGAAGTTTATCATATTGGTTGAAGATATTATTAAGTACTGCCTGAACGATATCTTTTACATCTTCAATTACAACGAGCTGGAGGCATATACGATCCAAATTACCCGGGATGCCGAACTGGACATAGACAAACGCGTAAGTGAAAAATTTATTGATGAGTTAAAGGCAAGTTTAGATAAGCGAAAGAAAGGTAAGTTAATTCGGCTGCTCTACGATACGGCAATGCCTTTTGATATGCTCTCTATCCTGGTTTCTAAAATGAAGCTGGACGCAGAAGGGCTAATTCCTGGAAACCGATACCATAGGTTCGGTGATTTCATCGCGTTCCCAAATGTAGGGCCGCAGTCATTGGAATACCCGTCCACAGTGCCATTGAAGGTGAAAGGGCTTCATCCCACGGAAAGCATCATTAACAAACTTGCTGATCGGGATTATCTGATCAACCTTCCGTATCAATCCTACGATTACATCATCTTGTTCTTACGCGAGGCTGCAATTGATCCGAAAGTCACGGAGATCCATATTACGCTGTATCGTCTCGCCGAAAATTCGAAGGTGATCAACGCATTAATAAATGCTGCCAAGAACGGTAAAAAGGTTCATTGTCTGGTGGAGCTAAAAGCCCGGTTTGACGAACAGGCAAATATATTCTGGTCTGCTAGACTGGAGGAGGAAGGTGTAAATGTTAATTATGGTCTTACAGATTATAAGGTACACTCTAAGATATGCCTGGTGAAGCGTATGGAAAAGGGGAGAGCAGTCTATTATGCTAACCTTGCCACGGGAAATTTCAATGAGAAGACGGCAAGGATATATTGCGATCATAGCATTTTCACTTCCAAAAAGGAAATTACCAAGGACCTGCTTAAACTTTTTACCGCGTTAAATAAGAAAACCATTGCAAAAGGGTTTAAACATCTCATTGTTTCTCCCCTGGAGAGCAGGACCAAGCTTTACCAGCTTATTGATCGTGAAATACGGATTGCCAAGAGTGGTAAGCCAGCATACCTCATCTTCAAGGTTAACAGTCTTGCCGATGAAGGTATTGTGGAAAAGCTGTATGAGGCCAGTAATGCAGGCGTAAAGATCAAGATGATCGTGCGTGGCATATGCTGTCTTATTCCAGGTATAAAGGGCTACAGCGAAAACATTACCGTGGTCAGTATTGTAGATAAGTTCCTGGAACATGCACGGGTGTTTATTTACGGTAATCAGGGGAATGAAGAAATGTATCTTTCTTCAGCAGATCTTATGACACGCAATTTCGAGCATCGTGTTGAAGTCGGATTTCCGGTTTTGGACAAAGACGTTAGAAAGGAGATCCGCGATATTATAGAATTCCAGCTTCAAGATAACGTAAAAGCCCGGGATATCACCAGGCTGAATAATAACAAATACCATAAGAACCGCTCTGCAATTAAGGTCAGGGCACAGGTTCAAACATATAACTACCTTAAAAACAAGCATCAGTAATTATGTTGAGATATGCCGCTATAGATATAGGTTCCAATGCTGTACGACTGCTGATCGCAGACATTAGCCTTGGCAACCAACGTTACGAATTCAAAAAGAACACCCTTATCCGGGTACCACTGCGACTAGGTGATGATGCGTTTTTAAACAAACAGATCTCTGAGCGGAAGATTGATGATATGGTAAAGACGATGAGCGCCTTTAAAAATCTCATGGACGTTTACCAGGTAACACACTACATTGCCTGTGCAACATCAGCTATGCGCGAGGCAAGTAATGGTAAGGAGATCGTGAAAATCATCAAGCGTAAGGCGAACATTAATTTGGAGATTCCCGAAGGTCATCGCGAAGCTAGCATCATTGCAGCTAACCACATCGAAGAGTCATTAGATGAAAACAGAGGCTATCTTTACATTGATGTGTGTGGAGGAAGCACCGAGCTTACGGTCTTTGTCAACCGTAAACAGGTAGCTTCAAAGTCGTTCAACATCGGAACGATCCGCATATTAGACAATCAGGATAAACCAGAAACCTGGGAGGAGATGAAAGAGTGGGTAAAGGTTCACACCAAAACCTACAAGAATATGGCGGCAATTGGTACCGGGGGGAACATCAATAAACTCTTCAGAATGTCTGACGAGAAAGATGGTCATCCGATGTCATTTACCAAGCTGAAGAATTTGTACAATGATCTAAACGGCTATTCACTGAAAGAACGGATCCGGGTCTTTAAGCTTAATGCAGACCGTGCCGATGTGATTATCCCAGCTTCAGAAATCTACCTCACTTTGATGAAATGGACGGGTATTAAGCAGATATACGTGCCCCGGGTCGGTATGGTTGATGGAATTATAAACTTACTGATCGAAGAAAATCTTCCTAAAATATAAGCGCAAAATAACGGCCATGGTGGCTAACACACTTTGGCCGCATTGCTTTATAATCTCTTCCGTCACTTAATGTAGAGAGGGAACGGGTTATGCAGCCAAAGTTGTTTGGCGAAAGCGCTGCAATGCTATGAACATAGTCGCCTGGCAACACTTCGCTTGTGGTATAATAGATATTGCCATCAATACGCACCTCGCCAAAATATTCCACAGATCTAGTCGAGTAAAGTTTGCACTTCAATTTAACAGGTGCAAATTCCCGGATGCCTGAGGCACGATTGTAGATCTTGTAAGCAGCTTCCTTCATGCTCCAGAGTACCCAGACCATCTCGGAAGGCTGATCAGCAAGCATGATATACTGCTGTTCCGGTTCACTAAAAAGCTTATTTAAAAAGCCCCGTCGCATCCAGTTACTATCCCTCGATGCCTGCTGCAGGTCTACCAAGTCATTGCCAATCATTTTTCTTTTACCTTAGCTTTGATGACCTCTAATGATGCCTGTACATTGAGCATCTTCTCCATGGATTCATTGTCAATCTCGATATCANNAGAACAACATCTACCAGATTCGCCGAGTTGATCTTGAGATCTTTAATGAAATCTGTTTGTAGATTCATCCCGTCCAATGCCGCTTTATCCTGTGCATACATTGCAACTATTGGTTTCAAGCGACTAATAAGTTCTTCATTCTCCATCTTTATATTTCTTAAAGACGATGCATGAATTTACATCGCCAAATCCAAAACTCGCTTTAACTAAAATACCAAATTCCTGCTCTATAAGAGCCTGTGGAATACAAGTGCTATCAATTATTTCAAGTACCTCCGGGTGCAGATCCTCACAGTTGATGTTTGGAAAGATAAAACCATCATGGAGCTCTAAAACAGAAGCAACACACTCGATACTGCCTGCAGCACTGAGGCAATGGCCAACCATGCCTTTAAGGGTGTTGATCATAGGGAAATTCTTGCCCGATCGACCTAGAGCGGTGCTCCAGTTTCTGATTTCAAGCGCATCCATTGCTGTTGCGGTAAGGTGACCATTTATCACATCCACAGCATCCGCTGAAATATGTGCATGCTTTAGTGCGGTGGTAATGCAGCGCTGCACTGCCACCGGGTTTGGTGCCGTCATTGAGCCTGAGCCACGTTGCCCTCCGGAGTTGCTGTTGCCGCCCAGGATCTCAGCATAGATCTTTGCGCCACGCGCCAGGGCATGTTCCAGAGATTCTACAACGAATGCTCCGGCACCACTGGAAGGCACAAAGCCGCTAGCGGAGGCGCTCATTGGCCTGGAACCTGCTGAAGGATCGTTGTTATGTTTGAAAGTACATACTTTCATTGCATCAAAACCGCCCCATATATAAGGTCCGCTGTCGCTGGTGGCTCCAGATAGCATGATGGTTGCCTGCCCGGATTTAACACGCTCATAGCAAAGCAGCAGACTTTCCGTTCCGGTGCAACAGGCGGAAGAATTGCTGTAAATCTCGTTTCCCAGCCCAAGTTTACTCGTAAGGTAGGCGCTTACACCGCTGTTCATGGTTTGTACCACGACGGTGCTGCCCAAACGCCTGGTTTGTAGCTCATCAATCTTGTAGATCGCTTCGCGAAAGCGGTCGATTCCAGATGTGCCGGCACCGAAAATCATCCCGTAATGCCAGTAAGGCTCATCGGATTCATTGGGCTCCAGGCTCGCATCCTGCCAGGCGTCCATTCCGGCAATTACCCCGTACAGAATGCCAGTACTGTTAAAATTTCTAAGCTCCAGCGGACTAAAATAACGGGAAATAAGGGCTTCATCAAGCATTGGTTTACCAGCAATCTGACAGGAGAACCGCAAGGCCTCCAACTGTGGATCAAACTGAATACCCGATTGCCCCGACCTTATGCCTGCGCGGAAATCCTGCAAGCCAACGCCGTTTGGAGCGACCACACCCATACCCGTTATGACAACCCTGTTAGCCATTTAATTTTGTGGTAACCATTCCGGACAATGTCCCCTTACAAACCACATCGCCTGCTTCATTTTTCATTTGTACGTTGCAATGCAGCTTCTTGAACCTGAAGTAAACCTTTTCGGAGATAACCGTAACTTTCTCGCCAGGGAACACCGGCTTCATGAAGTCGATCGCCGTAGAAGTAAGCATCACATGTCCTGTTACGCCTGCATCAGTTTTCCCCAGCAAATAGAACCCCAGACAAACCAAGCCGATCTGTGCCATCGTCTCCGTCAGGATCACGCCCGGTGTAACCGGATGATCCTTGAAATGTCCTTTATAAAAATCCAGTTCCGGATTAAAAGTAAATGTTCCCGTTGCACCATTTTCATCAATCTGATCTAAGGTGTCTACAAAATGGAAAGGTGCAGCGTAAGGTAGCTGACTTAAAATTTCTTCTTTATTCATAATTAACTTATTTGCTCGCCACCATCTACAGGCAGCACAACACCATTGATCCATGCGGCTTCATCTTTGCACAGCAGGTAAACGACATTTGCCACATCGTCTGGTGTTGTTAATCTATTAAATGGGTTNNCACTTCCTGGAATTTTCCTTAACGAAACCGTATCTGTTACACCGGCCTGAATGCAATTTGCCCGAATACCAAAAGGCGCATACTCTAATGCAATACTTCTTGTAATCGCTTCCAATGCTGCTTTTGCTGCCGATACGGCCGCATAATACTTCCATGCTCTTGACGAACCCTCGCTGGTAAACGATATTACTCTTGCATCTTCTGCAAATAAACCAGCATGGTATATAGCAGCCGTCCAATCACTTAGGCTCACTGCCATATTCTGTATGGTCAGCAGAAAGTCCTCAGTGTTCAAAGCGAAATCCGCGTCACTGAGCAGCTTAAGGTTTCCTTTGGCAATGCTATGTAGGAGGCATCGTACCCGCCCGCGTGCACCCATTTCTTCTGCAAGTTTAAGGAGTACAGTACTGCGGCTTTCAGGCCTGACAACGTCGACATTAAAGGAAACTAACGATACCCCACAAGCACGTATCTGCTCAAAAGCTGCTTCAACAGTTTCCGTTTCGGAACGGCTATTTCTGTGAATCAGGCAGATATTCATTCCATGTTGGGCAAGCTTCAATGCAGATGCAAGGCCCAGGCCGCTGCTGCCGCCCAGGACCACCGTCCAATAACCACTGCCTTCAAAATCTTTTACCATTTAAGCAATACTCTTTGTGCAGAAAAGCCAGGTCCGAAGCTCAGCATCAACCCAAGGTCGCCTGGCTTCGTACGACCGGGTTCCAGGAAGCGCTCCAGCACATACAGTACTGTTGCACTCGACATGTTTCCAAACATCCGTAAAATTTCTTTTGTATCATCAATGTTTTTGCCCATGGTACCAAATAATTCCTCCACCAGCTGCACAATTTTCTTTCGACCTGGATGAAATATCAAGTGATCAATGTCAGCGATTTTGAGGTTCTGTTTAGCCAGGAAGGGGTGTATGATGGATGGGAAGTGTTCTGCAATGGTATCTGGAACGGCCACATCAAGGACCATCTTCAAGCCTCCGTTTGTTAAATCAAACCCCATCATGGTCTCCGCTTCATAGAAGTGGTACATTTCTTCTGCAATTACTTCAGGTCCCTGATCATCTTCATGCGAAGACAATAGAACACATGCCGCGCCATCACCAAAAATAGCAGCGCTCACAATGTTCGTCATGGAGAAGTCGTCCAGCTGAAAAGTTGCAGAAGGCGATTCTACAGCTACAACGGCAGCCCTTTTTCCAGGATTCGACTGCAAAAAGTTCTTGGCATAAATAATTCCGGAGATGCCTGCAGCACAACCCATCTCTGTAACGGGCAGCCTCAGGACATCTTGCTTCAACTTCAATCCATTAATCAGATAGGCATCCAGTGAAGGAANNAATTGGCTTTTTCAAGTCCCTCGCGCAAGCACTGGGTACCAAGACGAATACTTTCCCGCATGTATATCCGGTTCTTTTCTTCGAATGATGTTTTGCTGAAAACCTCTTCCGGTGACATAATCGAATACCGTTTATCTACAGCAGCATTCTCAAATATCTTTTTCACTTTCCTGATGAAGCGGCTATCCTGTCCATTCAGCCATCCATCCAAAAAGGGGACGATTTCTTCTGTTGTTCTGGAATACGCTGGTATTGCTTTGCTAACGGCTTTGATTTTTACGCTCATAAAGAAGAAATAATCCATTGGTAACGAAAAGCCCAACGCCACTTGATGCTGACTTTCCTTAACTGTAACGTTTTTGTATAATGCTCAAGATCTTTTCTTTTGAAACCTCGCAAGATCGAAACCAGTCCATCCTCGCGCGACATATCATTCAACCCGAACACGTAACATAATGCGGTGAAAAGATAGTAGGCCAGTTTACTTCGATGCAAGTCATTGATTACGATACCCAGATTTGCATGTGCATGGAAGAAGCGCAGCAGGCTGAGAATTTCGTTATCCTTGAAGTGGTGCAGCGTAAGTGTACACAGTATAATGTCAAAGTTGGCAGCAGGTAGGTTCTCCTGGAAAATATCTTCACAATGGTAGCTGATATTGGGGTAATTGCCAGATAATGCCGAAGCATGCTGAATAGTAAAGGCATTGGCATCAATACCATACAAACTAAAGTTATAACCTGAACGAACTCCAAAATCGGCGAGGGTTCTAAGCATATCACCATTTCCACAACCAACATCCAGAATACGGATATTGGCGGTTTTATCAATGCCTCTTAAGAGCGTTTTAACACCATCGAGTGTAACTTTATTCCCTCCCAGAAGTTTGTTGATGCTGGCTATTTTGTCCAATGCATCCCGTAAGATTTCACCTTCCATGTCGAAATCATCCATGATCTCAGGTGCGTCGCTTCTAAAGGTGGTGTCTATCATGTTATCACATATGTAAAGGGCTGCCATGTGTCATCCTGATCATGGGTTTAAACAGCGCCGGAAATTTTACCAGTACTTTCATAACGAATTCCGAGGCCGCAGGTTTTAACAAAATGTCCGATAATATTCTGCCTGCCTGGACCCTTGTCCTGAACTGTGCATTCCACTGCTGCAGGTATTTATGTTCCAGGCTGTGTCTGGATTTGATATTTCCCTCCAGATAGTTCACAACCAGGCTCGAACAGATCCCGGCTGCGTGTATGGCCATACTCATCCCATTTCCACACAATGGATGGATCAAACCAGCAGTGTCACCTATCATCAATACATGATCTTTAACCTTTTCTTTAGTATCGAAAGCAATCTGGCTGATGCTAAGCGGTGCTTCAAAAATCATCTCCGCATTATTAAGCAGCTCATTGAGATGTGGGTTTTTAAATAGCACCCGCTCCCGATGTTCGCGGATGTTTTTAAACTGCTTAAAGGACTGGTAATTTACGAGATAACAGATGTTGATGATGTCATCTTCTACCTTTGATACGCCACAATAACCGCCCTGGAAGTTGTGCAATGCCACAAGATCGGAGGGATGTTCACCCTTGTAGTGGGCTTTCACAGCCAACCAGGGTGATCTTTGCNNTAACGAAATTCCGATCCAGGGCATGGTCTAGTTGTTCTCGTTTTCCATAGGCACCAAGTACGACCTTAGCATATATGGTTTGGTTGAGGCACTGTACCTCGAATTCATCTGATATGAAACGAACATCCTTAACCCGGTCATGGATGATCATACATCCAGCGGCTAGTGCTTTCTTGAACAAGTATTCGTCGAGCGTGTATCTGCTGATGCCAAAGCCTCCATTCGGAAGCGGGCTTTCACAACTTCTTCCAGTAAGGGTGCTTACCTGGAGCCGGGAAATCTGATTTGGAAAAAGCACCGCCGGATCCGCATGTAGATATTGCAGATACGGCAGTACTTCGTTGGAGATGTATTCTCCGCAAACTTTATGCTGCGGATAGCTATTCTTTTCTATTAAGACCACCTGTTTACCTGCGTTACACAGATGGATAGCACTACTTAGTCCTGCAAGGCCTCCGCCAATGATTAAAACCTCAGCACGGAGTTCCATGGTGAACGGATTAGCTGTTTAGCAGTGCTGCGGCTTCCTGATCCATAAACCAGGTCACGTGGCCGTTTTCTGGCCGAATTAACTGCGCCGGATAAAGCGTTGTATTTTCTTCCTCCGACTCAATTACATTCTTAACCGCCTGAGCCTTTGATTTGCCAAAGACCAAGAATGCGATGTTTTTGGCGTTGTTGATCAAGCCTGCTGTCATGCTGATCCGGTAAGTATTTAACTTCTCTACAAATACGGCCTCAACTCCAATTTCCGAACGCTCGAGTATTTCAGTTTCCGGGAACAATGAAGCTGTATGTGCATCATCGCCCATGCCCAACAAGATCAAGTCAAACGAGGGCTGTGCGCCATTGAAGTGCATGTTTATCGAATTCTGATAATCTGCTGCAGCTTCCACAGGGCTCAGGCTTGTATTGATATAGAATATATGATCCTGCTTGATTCCCAGGGGCGTTAAAATACTTTCAGCGGCCATCAGCCCGTTGTAATCTTTGTCCGTTGCACTTACATTGCGTTCATCTCCGAAAAAGAAGAACACCTTTTGCCAATCCAGTTGGTCTTTATATTTGGTAGCGAGTTGTTGGTAAAGCGTTTTTGGAGAGCTGCCACCCGTCAACACAAAATTGAAGCGGCCATTCTCGGCAATCGCATCATTTCCGATCTTCAGAATAAATTCAGCGAGGTCTTCCAGCAATTCGTCTTTGCCATGATATATTAATAAATTCATCTATTCTTTATTTAATGGTAGGGTAAACCAGTGAAATCCGTCTCTTGCAATTAGCGCTTCAGCATCTTCAGGGCCCCATGAATCTGCAGTGTAATTCGGGAAGCTAAGCGACTTTTTGTTTTCCCATGCATTGATTACTGGCATCAATAATTCCCAGGCACTTTCTACCTGATCTGCACGCATAAATTGGGTCTGATCACCGGTCATAACGTCCAGTAG
>DDAD01000101.1:0-3969 GCA_002333205.1 Pedobacter sp. UBA2067 | reverse complement strand
TTAGCACCATGTCCAATCCCGGACGTTTTTCCTGTACTTGTAAACGAATGCTCATCTCAGGTTGGATGCTGATGATTAGGCGGTTTTGCTGCCAGTGTTCTGAAACGCCGGAAGGGAAGATGTGATGTGGCACGTCTTTGAACTGGATCGATATTACGGATGATGTTTGAAACAGTCGTTTACCCGTTCTTACGTAGAAAGGAATGCCCTGCCAACGCCAGTTGTCAACAAAGAACTTCAGCGCTGCAAAGGTTTCTGTATTGGACTCCGGATCAACATCTTTTTCATGTCTGTATCCAGGTACTTCCTTTCCTTCAACCCAACCCTTGGTATATTGACCGCGTACGGTTGCGAAGCGAATAGCCTCAGCATTAAATGGACGCATGGCCTTCAGTACGTCGACTTTCTTATTTCTGATTTCATCTGCGTCGAAATTCACTGGTGTTTCCATACCGATAAGGCATAGTAACTGAAGGATGTGATTTTGAATCATATCCCGCAATGCACCGGCTCCGTCATAGTAGCCGCCACGATCGCCAACGCCCAACTGCTCGGTAACCGATATCTGAACATGGTCAATGTAGGTTCTGTTCCAAAGTGGTTCCAAGAGTGAATTTGCAAAACGGAAGGCCATAATATTCTGTACGGTTTCCTTACCGAGGTAGTGGTCTATTCTATAGATCTGCTTTTCGGTAAAGATACCCGTGAGCAGCTTGTTCAGTGCTCTGGCACTTTCCAGATCCCTGCCAAACGGCTTTTCGATTACGATCCTGCAGGTTTCTTCATTTCCTGCCAGGTCATACCTGGAGATGCACTCTGCGATGAGCGGGAAAAGATCTGGAGCTACCGCAAGATAGTACAGCACCTGTGTTTGCGGACCAAATTCATTCTGATATTCCTGAATTAGATTTTTTAAACTGGCAAATGTCTCCGGTGCGGAAACATCAACCGGTGTATAGCGAATATGTTCCGAAAACACATCCCATTTTGCATCATCAACCTTACCATTTCTGGAGAAGCTATTGACACCATCTTTCAACATATCACGAAACTTGTCATCTTCCAGTTTCTTTCTTGAAGTTCCTATAATCGCAAACTGCTGGGGCATGAAATGATCACTATACAGGTTGTATAATGCCGGTGCCAGCTTGCGCATATTTAAATCACCAGTACCGCCAAAGATTACAACAATGGTCGGTTTAAGATTAATAGATGTCTTCATAATTTTAGATCAATTTGCGGCATTCCAGTTTGCATGGAATATACCTTCTTCATCGGTACGTTCAAATGTACGTGCACCAAAGAAATCTCTCTGGGCCTGGGTAAGGTTACTAGGTAGGTTTGCAGTTCTTAATGAATCAAAATAGGTTAGGGCAGAAGCAAAAGCTGGTATTCCAATGCCCTGGTTCATTGCGGTGCTGCACACATTGCGGACGCCTGATAGGGTTCCAGCAATTTTGGCCTGTATGTTCTGATCTTCAAACAAATGCTCCAAATCTGGTTTTGCCTGATAGGCAGCGTAGATGTCCTGTAACAGTTCTGCACGTATTATGCATCCACCGCGCCAGATCTTCGCAATTTCATCAAGCTTAAGTTCGTATTTGTAAGTCTCAGAAGCTTGTGTCAACAGATGCAAACCTTGAGCATAAGAAACGATCATGGAGAAATATAAGGCATTTTCCAGGTCAACAATAAACTGCTCTGGATTGTCAATTCTTGGCTCAGGTTTCTCGAATGCCTCAGCTAAAGCAACACGCAGCTTTTTTAGTTTGGAAAGATCACGTGTACTTACTGCCTCGTTTATAGTGGGGATCGGTAAGTACAAGTCCATGGAGACCTGAGAAGTCCATTTACCAGTGCCCTTTGATTTTGCCTCATCTTTAATCAGGTCAACCAGCAGCTTGCCAGTTTTTTCATCCTTAAACTTGAAAACATCGGCAGTCACTTCCATCAAAAAGGACTTCATGCGTCCAGCATTCCATTCGTTGAAAGTCGCTTCGATTTGCTCATTGCTATACCGAAGACTATTCTTCATAATATCATACGCCTCAGCAAGTAATTGCATCATCGCATATTCGATACCGTTGTGCACCATCTTCACAAAGTGACCTGCTGCACCCGGACCAATGTAGGTTACACAAGGTTCGCCATTAACCTTTGCAGATACGGCTTCCAAAATCTCCTTCATTGCGCTATAGGCTTGTTTATCACCTCCAGGCATCATACTTGGACCAAAACGTGCACCTTCTTCTCCACCGGATATACCCATGCCAAAGAAGTGTATGTTTGTTTTTGATAAATCTTCGGCTCTACGGCTGGTATCAGTAAAATGGGAGTTTCCACTATCAATAATCATGTCTCCAGCCTCTAAAAGCGGTTGAAGTTCTGCAATTACGCTATCGACGATCGGGCCTGCGGGTACTAGTAGTACGATCCGGCGTGGGAGTTCCAGGCTCTGAACAAATTCTTCAAGCGAAGCATAGCCTTTTAGGTTCTTGTCTTTGCCATCCTCTTCGAGTTTGGCAAGCATCTTCGGATCCTTATCATATCCGGTAACTTCAAAGCCGTGGTCGGCCATGTTTAGCAATAAATTTCGGCCCATTGTTCCAAGGCCAATCATTCCTAAGGTGAATTTTTTCATTTGAATTATCTTATTGAAATGCCTGTTCAATACAGGCAGGTGATTGCTTGTTTTAGATGGTTGGATATATAGTGCGGATTTGGTATTGCTCCTTTGTCGTCCAAAGTTTCGCGCCGCCTTTTATACCTTCACGATTATTCACCCGACGGATATTAGCTTCGAGCTCAAATTCAATTTCCTTCGCATTTCCGCCACCAATATACAGGCGGTCATAGTTGAAAACGGTTTTATAGATTTCGATCACATGTTGCACGCGTTCATTCCAAGCCTTTTTGCCAATCTTATTAAAAGCACGATCGCCAACATAGTCGTCATAATCTTTATCCTTGGTCACGGGGAAATGGGCAAGCTCCAGATGCGGTAAGAGTTGTCCATCATACAAAAGAGCAGTTCCCATTCCGGTACCCAGTGTAATGACGATCTCGAATCCCTCGCCATCCACCACTCCGAGACCTTGCTGGTCTGCGTCATTTACTAGGCGTACAGGTTTTCGGAAGGTGTTGCTGATGTCTTGGGCAAAAGGTATGTGTTTCCAGCGCTTTTTAGCCAGGTTGGGTGCTGTTTCAACAATGCCAAACTTTACATATCCGGGAAACCCAACAGAAATGGCATCAAATTCTCCCATCGTTGCGGCGAGCATTTTGATTACCTCAAGCACAGCTTCCGGTGTGGCATCTTCCGGAGTTGGCAATTTGGTGTATTCTGATAGTACCTGTCCGTCGGCACTTAACATGCAGGTTTTAACACTGCTGCCACCTATATCTATTGATAATATTTTCGTTATAACAATGTTTTCCTGAATGCTTGGCATAATGGGTGTATTAAACACTTAAAATTAATTTCTAGGGGTATATATTTAATAGTTAAAGAACAATTCGAGTATAGTAATGTTTGTAAAACTAATCTAATCTTGAGGCTTGTGTTTCCACCTGCGGTGACTCCACAACCAATATGCAGGTTCCTCCTTTATAATCTGTTCCAGGTAGTTAACATGTAAGTTGGTAATTTCATACGGCGCTGTTTCCGCCGGATTAAGGCAAAGTGGCACGCACTCCACTTCATAATAACCTTTCTTTAAGATTCTAACTCGCATATAGAACACCGGCCGATTAGTTCTTACCGCGATTTTTTCCAGCCCCAGCAAGATCGCTGTCGGCTGGTTGAGGAAGTTTACCCAATAGGTGGACTCTTCGCGCAAAGGCGTCTGGTCATTTCCAAAACAGAATATGGTAGGGATGTCTTTACTGGCTGTAAGCGCACGCAGGGTTTGTCGCATCGGAATAAGTTGATTTCCAAACCGGCTTCTTATCCGTTTGAACCATTCGCCG
>DDAD01000100.1 GCA_002333205.1 Pedobacter sp. UBA2067 | reverse complement strand
TTTAAAAGAGCGTTAAAACGAACTTAAAAACAGATTGGCTGATGTTTTACCGCGGCCTTATACGGCCCGATTTCACAAAAACACCACAGAAAATCAATTATAAAGCCCCTAGAATCAATTATCTTTTTTTTTTGGATGCTTAAGCAGGTAAAAAAGGCAAAAACAACACACAACAGCTCAAAGCAAAAACCCACTTAAACATTAAATTAAGTGGGTTTTTGCTTGTTATTTAAGACGTTTTTGCCTATCTTTAAATACAATTAGCCGGAGACAAACCTTTCAAATACCGGTTTAGGCTCCAGGTTGTTGTCGAAGAACAGGGGGAAGTCGTTGTTCACCGAGGCGCCTAGGTTCTCGTTGTGCGTTTCATCGTCTACTCCCCATGCGATAAAGGCATACTGTAGTTCTTTAGGTACAGCCATGTACGCCTGCTTTACTTCATAGGCAAGCTCCGCTTGTTGCTCCAGCATGTCAGCTGTTACGTCAACCTTTTTCTTTGCATTCCTAATATCCCTACCATTAATATCCTTGAATAGGCTAATGTCAAATTCGGAGACACGAATCTGCATGCCTTTGTCCGCGAACTTCAAGAAGTTCTCCCGTATGGACTTCAATTTGTCTTTCTTCAGCATTGGCAAAGTCAGGTGCATCTGAAAACCAATACCATCAAGGGGCACACCTTTCTTTAAGCAGTCATCAACCATTGCCAGCATCCCTTTGACCTTGTTGCCACCGAACTCTTGCCCGTACTCATTGAAGAAAGTCTTGATGTTCGGGTTGGCTTCTTTGGTGTAGTAAAACGGTCTGTAAAATCCATCCATACCCATGTTGTCAAGGATGATGTTTGATTTAGGTACACCGTTTTTGCCCTCTTCATAGAACTCGTTCCATACATCTACAGATTCTCCAACGCCATCTTTAGCAAAGTGACCTATATAGTTGTATACATCTGACTTGATCTGCTTGTTGAAGGCTTCCTTTGTTTTAGGTAGCGCAGCCCATTGTGGGTTATTCTTCAGCTTCATTGGCCAGAATTCACAATGCAGGTGGACCGGGTGATCATTTTCTTTGCACCACTTAGTTACTTTGTCAACCTCTTTAAAGTTCCATGTTTTTGCGTCTGGATGAACAACATTCATCTGGGATTGATACTCTAGAGTCACCGGGCCGAAATGCTTGTTGACAAGTGCGGCACACTTTGGGTTTTTGACAACAGGCTCCTTAATAGCTCCACCAAACCTGAACGGCAAATCTCTCCCTGTCTTTTCAGCTGCAGGTGGTAGCGGTTGTGGCTTAGTATCTGGCTTGGGTGTGGTCGGAATGACTACGGGATCAGGTTTTGCAGGTGCAGGAGGCTCGACAGGAACGGGTTGAGGCTTAGTTTCAATCACCGGATCAGGCTTTACCGGCGCCTCTTTAGGCGGCTCAGGCATGACCTCGACAGGTAGGTCGGGCATAGGCTCCACAACAATTGGCGGCTCGGTTGGAATGATCACAGGATCAGGTGCAGGCTCCGGCACTGGTTGCACTTCAGGCGTTTCCACCGTGCTAGGTGTAGAGGCAAAACCTAAAAACTTTAATACGGCATGCCAAAAGGCTTTAACTAGATTTTTCATAATGGTAATTCGTTATAATTGTTCAATTCGATTTTCTTCGCCAGCATGCCCTTGTAGACCTTTTTAGGCTGCCATGCATTATTGAAAGGCATTGCGAAGTCTTTAGGTCTATTTCCTTTGTAGTCTTGGTCTCTGCGTCCCCACCATCTAAAGGAGACCTTTTGAGCATCGGGCACTTTTGTTTCCCATTCGCTGTAAAGGAATACCCCCTCAGCAGCTTGCTCTTCCTCCATTTGATCTATTAGTACGTAAGCCGCGTCAGCTGCATCCTTTTGCTCTTGAGTTGCGTCATCACCAGGACTGATGTAATATGGTGCATAGCGTAGGCTCAATCCCACCTCGGATATGTGGATTTTCAGACCAGTATTGACGAACTTGACTAGGTTTGTGGTGAAACCAGATCTGTTTACATTCTTCACCTGCCTGTGAAATTGCCATCCGATACCATGAAGTGGTACACCTTCAGCTTTACATTCTGTAATTAGGTTGAGAATCGCAGTCACTTTCTTGCCCCCGTATTCAAGATCATAGTCATTCAGGATATTGATCATGTCCGGATCAGCTTCATGAGCATAAACAAAGGCTAATTTGATCCAGTCCTTTGCTGGCATAAACCTGTGAAACTCGCTGTATTTCCATTCGTCTGTACCGGAAATATCTGCACTGAGCTTAGCAGGCTCGTTGACAATATCCCACGTCTTAATTGACCCTCTCGTCTGCGGATTATTCTTAACATGCAGAATCGAAACTTGAATCATGTATTTAAATAGATCCTTAGCCTGCTGTAGGGATGTATTTGGATTGGTTAGAATATCTTTAATCCACTGGTTTTCGAACCCCGGCCACCAGCAAGTATGACCATGTACATCCAGACCGTTAGCCTTAGCCCATATCAACTGAAGATCCACCATAGCAAACTCAGTAGTAAATTGTGTAGGCATCGTCTCACTTGGCTTAAGAATGTTTTCGAGAGCAACATCAGTGAAATGGGTGNNTTACCGAAGTCTCTTTAAGTATTGTTCCAAATTTGGCACCTGCCTGCTTCATTGTGGTCGGCACGGTCGGTGGTTCAGGATCTTCAGAAGGCGGATCAACCGGATTGTAGACACCCCCATTATCGCCGCTATCAGCAACAACATAAGGGTTGTACATCCTGTCTTCAGCAGAACCAACTGCGTCAACAACCAAGTAGGTTTTACCATTGATGGTTTCTGCTTTAACTTGATAACTGCTTTTTTCGCCTGTAGTCTTGTTAAGCAGCTCATCAAGAAACAAACCGTTATGAACATTGTCTCTAACAGTTCCTTTGCCCGTAATTAGATCAACCTGCTTACGTTGCTTAATTATGCCATTAATGTCTGTGGTCACTACCCCACCGCGGCCAAAAGAAGTCGCTGCTTCACCAGGGGTGCCGCAAGTCATACCCGGACCTCTTCGAGCATAGTTATAATAGGTCCGATCGGCACCGTTCTCCTGTCTGATCTGCATACCTAGGTAGTTCGGCTCAGGTTTTCCGTTCAACTCTAAAGGGGCTGCTGTGGACCAATATTCGCCCTCGAATGCTCCATCATCATCTATGAGGGCGAGGATCTTGTTTGTAATTTCATTTACAAGACGAATGTTATTCTCACGAGCAGTAATTTTTACCTTACCTGCCACAAGGTTTTGAACTATCAGATCGACAAACTCAGCATAAGTCGCTATGATCTTACCCCGAACTGTCAATTGGCCTTCTTTGGTAACACTCCAATCCAAGCCGCTTAGCGCATCCCCCAAGTTAAATTGACCAGACTCTACATCAAAGTAGTTTTGCTTGCTAATGTCCTGTAAACGACCGGAGGTGATCGTATTCCCTACAGTGTACGTAACTCCCTCNNGTAATTGACCAAGATTAAAAGCCCAATAGCCCGGAAATTGTCCAACTAATACTTCGGTTTCACTAATCTCCCATGTACCCGAAAGCGCACTTGTAGAGCATTTCGCGTACACATAGTAAAACTTAGACGGATTGAGAGCCACCCACTCACCAGCGGATATCTGCCAGCTATAGCCCAAACCATCAATCTTGTACACTCGGTGCTGAAGAGTACCTCCAGTAATGGTAAGGATATTCTCATTACCTCCAACATTGGTGTTGATCTTCACACCAAGCAAACCGTAATTTTGGCTATCAAAACCGACCTTAGTCATTGCAGCAAAGAGCGTAGCAGCACCCTGAGCAAGATTGCCATCAGGATCGAACACACGTGATGTGAGCTTATTAAGGTTGTCTGTGTTTCGTCTCGCAAGCTTGATATTAGATTTGCTCACTGAGACGATCTCATTTTTATTCTTCTCAATGTTCTTTACCGTTTCAGCCTCAGGTGAAATAGGAACCACGTCACTCAGCACAATGGAGATGTTGTCTGGCTTTACCAATGGAAGCTTAATTGAAGTTATCCTGGTCTTTCCATTAAGCTTTAATTGCACATCCTTAATACCAACACGATCACCGGCATTTAGCAGCACGCCATTATCTCGAATCCATTTGTCAAATACCTCAACACTGTATGGAGGGATATTTGAAGCTGCTTTTTTTAGGAGCGACAAACCTTCATTTGCTAAATCACTCTCAGCTTTGGCAACATAGGTGTCCGGCATATCAATGCCTGCAAAGAAATACTTATCACCAGCCTTGATCGGGAAGGTTGCGCTTGGCCGAGCATAGCCATCCTGTTCGGTTTCTACCTCCAGGTACATTGTCCTGGTCTCATGGACATACTTTCTGATCACAAAGGAATGACCGGCATTTTCCCCGGTAGTGAACTCAACTGTTGCGCTTTGCCCATTGATCCGCTTGCTCTCTAGATCAAAATCAATAGTCGAGTCAACAACCGTCAGCCAGTCAGCCNNTACCGGTGCGACGAGGGAAAATATCATTAAGGACAATTGACGCTGCTCGTCTTCTTTTTCCCGGCTCAAGCGGAAGCTCCAAGTAGCGAGCATCAAGCCGCAACCGCTTAGCACCACCACGATACCCAGAGGGGATGTTCTTTTCAGATCCCTGAATGTAGAGACGGTTGAAATAGGCAGCATCTTCAATCTGGCCGCGGCTTACTTTATACAATCCTTTACCACGACCTTTTTCGAAAACGATCTGAGTCTCAACACCAGCCATTGCAGTCAGATTGATGGTCTTGCCAGTAAGCCAGAACTCAAGTCCAAACTCTTCGGCGATCTTGATCAATGCACCCTTACAGGTAAATCCCTTGCCAGATTCAAAGAATTCGATCAATCGCTCTTCAAGCTCATCCACAATACCCACAGACCACCCGCCACCATTGATCTCATTCATGCAGTCTACAATGATCTGTATAAACGCTCTCGGCGTTCCACTATATGGAAATTCTAAATCACCCAAGTGCATGAAAGGCATGTCAATAAGGTCGTATATATACCCCTCGAAAATCACATTGTACCCGAACTTGGTTCTGCCTTCGGTGTCTACTGGAGGGAGCGGCCTGTTTACTGTGAACTTCTCGTTGCGAAACATCACATAGTCACCCTCATCAATATCCAGCGGCTCATTTGAGATGAAGCTGCTAGATATGATGTGCTCGCCCATGACAACATGGGAGAAAAAGGTTTTCTCATCAATGTTGACTAATAGGTGTGGCTGCTCATTGCGGTATATTTGCAGGGTGTTTTGCATTTAAATCTTAGAAGTTTATAGATTATACTGTAGACCCAATTAAACCGTGTGCTTGAATGTCAGCTTTGAGCGCCATCATAGTTTGTGATTGATCGCGCATCGCTTCCTCTAAGAGCTTAACTCTATCTCTAAGGGCTGTAATTTCTGATTGAGAATATGTAGCGCCAATAGTTAATGATGGTCCAACAACATAGGTTGCATTAGCGGTTCGCTTAGCTGCCCCGGTATCCATAGCCCATCCAATAACACGCCGACCTATGACTTTTGTACCTTCTACGTTCAGACCTGGAGTAGATGACCCTTGCGGAAGT
>DDAD01000156.1 GCA_002333205.1 Pedobacter sp. UBA2067 | reverse complement strand
AAGATTTCAATTGCGAGTTAATCTATGAGGCATGGAAATTTGGGGAGGAATTGAGTGTACCATTAACCGGGTAGGTGAGCAATATTTTGACCAGCTTGTCTATCAGGGGCATTATGGCCGAAAAGAAGATCTCAAGTTGCTGACTGACTTAGGCATTAAGAAGATCCGGTATCCTGTTATTTGGGAAAAACATTTACCTGAAAGGGATGGCGTAATCGATTGGTCTTTCACAAAAAGTCAGGTAGAGTACCTGAGCGAAAACAACATTGATGTTATTGCCGGTTTGGTACATCACGGTAGCGGACCGGCTTACGTTAACATCCTCGATGAGAGTTTTGCCGCCGGTTTGGCATCATATGCGGCGCAAGTTGCGATGCAGTTTCCCTGGATTAAATACTATACACCGGTCAATGAACCGCTAACTACAGCCCGTTTTTGCGGGCTTTATGGTTTGTGGTACCCGCACAAAAATAGCGATGTTAGCTTTTTCCGTATCCTATACAATGAGTGCAAAGCCACGGCCATGGCGATGCAGGCCATAAGAAAGATCAATCCGGAGGCCTGCTTGGTGCATACTGAAGACATCGGGAAGACACACGCAACGCCTTTACTCCAATATCAGGCAGATTTCGAAAATAAAAGAAGGTGGATAGGTCTTGATCTGTTGTGTGGAATGGTGGATGAACACCATGATCTTTATGACTATCTCGTAGACCATGGCATCACGCCAGATGAACTGAGGTATTTTATTGAAAATCCATGTCCTCCGGATATAATGGGTTTCAATCACTACATCACCTCTGAGCGGTTTTTAGATGAGAATCTACGTATCTACCCGGTGCATACTCATGGCCGGAATGGTAGGCATACCTACGCGGATGTTGAAGCAGTAAGAAGTGCAGAAGCGGTTCTTGCTGGACCGGAAGAACTGTTAAGAGAAGCTTGGTTAAGATATAAAAAGCCCCTGGCAATTACAGAAACACATCTTCATTGTGGACGCGAAGATCAGTTGCGTTGGGTTAACTATATTGTAAAGGCCGCAGAAGCATTACACGTAGAAGGTATCGATTTCCGGGGTGTGACCATCTGGTCACTGTTTGGCGCCTATGGATGGGACCGTTTACTTACTACGGAACTGCGTAATTATGAGTCCGGGTNNCAAATTGCTAAAATGGTCGCTGATCTTGCCCGAGGTATAAATTACAGGCACCCCGTGCTGGAACAGGAAGGGTGGTGGCTGCGACAGGACCGGATTTTATATCCTCGTGCAGGTGCACCAAACACCATTCAACATCCAGGACCAAATCCGATACTCATCATTGCGGCAGATACTTCGCTGGGTAGGGCTTTTGTGAGCATCTGCAATGATCGAAACCTGAACTACGTAGCACTAACCAGGAAACAGCTCAAACTGTCTGCTATTGAAGAGATAGAGGCCGCGATAAATAGGTATAAACCTTGGGCGGTAATAAATGCGGCAGATTTCTACCAGGTGGAAGAAGCTGAGCTTGACCGTGAAAATTGTTTCCTGACCAATACAGTTATTCCTGCAAATTTAGCTGTCTGCTGTAAGAAGTTCGGCATTCAGTTGCTGACGTTCTCATCCGATCAGGTTTTTGATGGCCTTAAAAATAGTGAGTACACCGAGTCAGATCATGTGAACCCGCTAAACCTTCTAGGCTTGAGTAAGGCAAGGGCAGAAGAACAGGTTTTACGTGCGTATCCAGAGGCTTTGGTTATCAGAAGCAGTGAAATCTTCTCCAACCTTGCAGATGATAGTGCAATGAGTCGTATGATAGCTGCGCTAAGCAGGCACGAAAGTATTGGTGTAGCAGATGATGTATTTATTTCGCCAACACTTGTAAGCGACCTGATATACAGTAGTCTGGATTTATTGATAGACGGAGAAGCACAGATCTGGCATGTTGCCAATCAAGGCACCATCAGTTGGGCAGATTTGGCTAAGGAAATAGCCAACAGGGCGGGCTACAGTGCTGCACTACTGGTTAGAAAGGCTTATGCAGCCCTGAACTTTAATGCAGCCAGACCAAGTTACAGTGGGTTAACCAGTGACAGAGGAATATTTTTACCAACGCTTGAGAATGCTTTAGACAGGTATTTCAATGCGTCAAGCTAATAAACAGGGAATTATGTAAATAATCTAAACTTAAACTTTTAAAACATGTTCATACCTATAATCGTTGGAATAATCTTCCTGGTGGGAATATTTATTGCCTATAATGCTTACAAAAGCAAAAAGTAACAATCGAAAACTATAATTAACAAATTATGAGTTCATCCAATCAAACACATGATCACAATGCCATCAAAAAATGGGTGGAAGAAAGAAAAGGTGTTCCGGCACGTGTTAAAGGAACGGGTAAAAACGGTGATGAAGGTGTTCTGAGAATACATTTTCCAGAACATAGTGATAGCACAAACTTAGAAGAGATTGAGTGGGATGATTTCTTCAAGGACTTTGACAAAGACAAGCTGGATTTCCTT
>DDAD01000009.1:252-2560 GCA_002333205.1 Pedobacter sp. UBA2067 | reverse complement strand
TTAGCGGCAACATTGGTTGCAGCCTTGATGGTTCAGGCTTGTAACTCGGGACAAAGTACCGACGGCACGACTGATTCTACATCGATGGATTCCACAACGATGTCCGGTATGTCGGATATGACCACCGACACCACTGGAAGCAACCCAGCAGCTTCTGATCCCAAAGCGTTCATGGAACAAGCGGCAATTGGTGGAATGATGGAAGTTGAAGCCGGAAAAATTGCACAAACCCAGGCTTCCAACCAGCGTGTTAAAGACTTTGCTGCACTAATGATTAAAGACCATGGTGCCGCGAACAAAGAACTTATGGGAATTGCTGAGAAAAAGTCAGTGACTGTACCTGCAAGTTTACCTGCTGCAGAACAACAGCATCTTGACGCAATGAAAAAGATGTCTGGTGCGGAGTTCGACAAACACTATATCGGGATGATGGTTCAGGATCACGATAAAACGGTCTCCCTATTTCAAGCAGGCAGCAAGAATTCGGATGCAGACGTAAGTGGGTTTGCAACCAAAACGCTACCGATCATTGAAGGTCATGCTAAGATGGCAACCGAAATTCAAGGTGAATTAAAATAGCATAAAACTGAGGGAATAAAGAAAGCGGCGATGCCGCTTTTTTTATTTTCAATGACTAAGTCAATTTATTTTATACCCCAGGTTTTTGATGGCTGGCTACCCATTCTGATAACCAGATTACCACCAGCGGTGATCTCCTGATGTTTAAGAACATTACCGTTTCGCGCTTTTCCATTTAGCATTACGCTTTGGATGTAGATATTCTGCTGGGAATTATTTTCTACTTTGATGTTGAATTTTTTACCACTTTCCAGGTTGATTGTAGCCTCGTCAAATAAAGGACTACCAAATACATATTCCCCGCTTATTGGATTAGCTGGATAGAAGCCTAAAGCAGAGAAAATGTACCATGAAGACATCTGTCCAACATCCTCGTTTCCGGACAAGCCATCTGGCGCATCGGTATACAAATCGTTCAGAATATGGCGAACATGCTTTGCAGTTTTCCATGGTTGTTTGGCGTAACCATACAAATAAGTGATGTGGTGGCTGGGCTCGTTGCCATGGGCATACTGACCAATAAGGCCGCTAATGTCTGGTGAAGCATCGTCACCAAGATGACCTTCTACAAGAAAGAGGGAATCTAATTTTGTGGTGAATTGCTTTCTGCCACCCATTAAATTAATTAACCCTTCAGGATCCTGAGGCACCAACCAAGTGTACTGCCATGCATTGCCTTCTGTATAATCATCTGCGCGGTGAATAGATTTTACCGGATCAAATGGTGTTCTCCATTTACCCGGACCAACCTTCGCTCGCATGAATTTCGTGCTCTTATCAAAGTAATTCTGATAGTTCAATCCTCGTTTGTGGAAATACTTATAGTCATCCACTTTATTCAGCTTCTGCGCCACTTTCGCAATACTCCAGTCTGCAATTGCGTACTCCAGGCCCATTGCTACAGACTCAACTGTGCTATCTGCTGGGATATAGCCAAACTTCTTAACGAAGTTAAGCCCTCTTTCATCGAGCATAGCTGTTTTCTTCATAGCCTCAAAGGCAAGATTNNCAACGATCACGCCCGGATTTCCGACCATGGTGTTGGTCTCATTACCCATCAGGTGCCAAACTGGTAATTTCCCCTGCTGTTGATAGATGGCCAGCATGGTGTTGATCATATCATTTACGCGCTTCGGCTGAATAATGGTGTATAACGGATGCGCTGCACGATAGGTATCCCACAAAGAGAAGGTAGTCAGGTTGGTAAAGTTTGCATTTTTGTAAACGCTTTTATCTGTTCCTCTATAGTCACCATTGTGATCGTTAAAGGTGGAAGGCGCAATCATGGTATGATATAGCGCGGTGTAAAAGTTCCGCTTATCTTTCAGGATTGCTGTTTTGATGTCCAGTTTCCCAAGTTCTTTGTTCCATGAGGCATCTGCTTTGGCTACAATTTCGTCGAAATTCCAACCAGGGATTTCCGCTTTGATGTTCAACGCAGCATTCTCCATACTTACAGGTGAGATGCCAACGCGTATTTGGATCTGTTCGTTTTCTTTGGTACTGAAATAGGCTGTAGCTGCAAGCTGCTTACCCCGGAATTCGGATCCGGTTAGTACCGCTGAAGAGTCGGCAGCAACAAACTTCTCAAAAGGTTTAGAGAAGATTGCGGTGAAGAAGATTCGTTGATCATTCGCCCAACCTTTCGAATACCTGTAGCCCGCGATTGTAGTATCGTTGATCTGCTTGATATAAGTATCCGTAGCGATGTCCCATCCAATACCCCTGC
>DDAD01000009.1:0-241 GCA_002333205.1 Pedobacter sp. UBA2067 | reverse complement strand
TTAATCTTTGCAGAAGTGGAAGCCGGAAACGTATAGCGATGAAAGCCTACCCTTTCGGATGCTGTTAGCTCCGCATGGATATTGCTCGGAGCCATGCGAACACCGTAGTAACCTGGCTTTACCACCTCTTTATCGTGTGTGTACAATGCTAGCTTATCATCGATAGCAGGTAAAATCGAGATGTCTCCAAGGTCGCCAATGCCCGTGCCACTTAAATGCGTGTGGGAGAAACCAACAATTG
>DDAD01000130.1 GCA_002333205.1 Pedobacter sp. UBA2067 | reverse complement strand
AAAGCTCGATTATGAAGGATATACCGGCTATGGCGAGGCTTCTATGGTACCCTATATGGGTGAGTCTTTTGACTCTGCAGTTCAGTTTTTGAAAAAGGTGGACTGGAGTCGCTTCCGGGCACCATTCGACTTCCCGGAGATCATTGCCTACCTGGACAGTATTGAAAGTGGTAATCCGGCTGTGAAAGCCGCAATAGATATTGCGCTGAATGACTTGCGGGGCAAGATCTTAAATAAACCGTGTTACGAGATCTACAATGCCGACCCTTCTAAGATGCCCTTAACGTCTTACACGATCGGCATAGATACCCCGGAGGTGCTGAAGGAGAAGATTTTGGATGCAAAAGACTTTAAGGTGCTCAAGATTAAACTGGGTCGCGATAATGATCGGGAATTGATCAATACGATTCGNNGTGTAAGTGACCTTCCATTGTATATTGATGCCAATCAGGGTTGGACGGATCGGAAGGCTGCCATTGATATGATCTACTGGCTTCATGAACAGGGTGCGGTGCTGATTGAGCAGCCAATGGACAAGAATGATCTGGAAGGAAATGCCTGGATAACAGGTAGGAGTCCGATCCCCATTCTTGCAGATGAGGCAGTGCAACGCTTAACAGACATCGACAAAATAAAGGGTGCCTATCACGGCATAAATGTAAAGCTGATGAAAAGCGCTGGGATGTATGAAGCACATCAAATGATCCTGAAGGCGAAAAGCCTGGATATGAAAGTGCTTATCGGGTGTATGAGTGAAACCTCCTGTGCCACCCTGGCAGGAATTGCACTGGCACCACTTTGCAACTGGGCAGATTTGGATGGACCATGGTTAACCAGCAACAATCCATTTAAGGCCCCGCAAATGGTTGCAGGGCGCTATATTTTAAATGATCTTCCTGGTTTGGGACTGGAAGGAGTTAACGCTGGTTTGTTTTATTCTTAATGGTTTGTCTGAGATCTCTGATTAACGTGATCTTCAGGTAAATGAAGAAGATCCCGGAAACCACAAACAATCCCACTGCAGGCATATTGTGTATTTCCCATGCCCATTTAAGACCTATGATCGAAATAAAGATCCCCAGGTAGAAAAAGACGTTATAGGCAATCTGTTTTTTCATGATTAGTATACCGGCATGTTTGGATCAAACGCCTCCTGCCATGCCAGGATACCGCCTTTAAGGTTATACAAATTGGTAAAACCAAGTTGCTCTAATTGCATCACTGCTGCAGCACTGCGTTTGCCGCTTCTGCATTGAACGATAACTGGTTTATCCGTCGCTATTTTATCAGCCTCTATTAATATGCCGCCTAATGGGATATTTTCCCCATTCAGATTGGATGTTTCATACTCGAAAGTCTCTCTAACGTCGATCAGCTGAAAATCTTCGTTATTATCCATCTTCTGTTTAAGCTCTTGTACCGTAACTTCTTTCATCTGTTTAGATTTTATTGCTGAAATCCTCAGGACGAAGACTTCATGGTTTAAATTTCCTCAAAGATAAGCAATTAATATAATACCGATTTATAGCCATACGACCAGCATGCTGTAAAATTTATCGGTATGATAGCTGTAACAACCCTGCCCCCCAGGCGTTTAATCTATGGCTATACTAATACCCTGAATTATGAACTCCGTTAACCAATTCTTTTGGTTTTGCTCAGGTGTGCACCTGGATACCTTGAAAAAACATCCTACAGAACAGAACAAGTATGTCGGGATCGGTGCGACCATTTTCTTTACCGGACTCTTTGCTGCACTCTCCGGCGGCTACGCGATGTACTTCGTGTTTAAAGGCGATCCATTCGCAGTCATTTTTGCATTGCTGTTCGGTATCCTTTGGGGACTGGCGATCTTTAACATGGACCGCTATATCGTGGCCAGCATCAACAAGAATTCCTCCGTGTGGAAGCAGATTTTACAGGCAACACCAAGAATACTGCTCGCGGTAATGATTGGAATTGTAATCTCGCGACCCTTGGAGCTGAAGATCTTTGATAAAGAGATCCGGGAGCGGCTTAAGGTAAGTTATTTGAACAACCAGCGCGCAAAAATCGATACACTGAATAAAGCCTTCAACAACAAGTATGCAATCGAACTGTCGAAGCTTAATGCCACACGTACGGAGAGAGATTCCCTTGCCAGTGCCATCAAGGCCGACCGTCAAAAGCTTAATTTTGAGATCTTTGGTAACAAAACGGCCGAAACTTCCGGGGTAATGGGCTATGGTCCTTATGCTAAACGCAAGGAGGCAGAGCTGTTGCAGCGGCAGCAGGATCTGGATACGCTGAATGCATACGTCCGGCAGCAGGAAGATTTTGTGACTAACCGTAAAACCTTCGACGGCCTGTTTGCTGAAAAGATTTACACTGGTAAACAGCTGGATAGCCTGGCCAGCATTGCCGGATTCGCCGACCGAAACTGGGCGCTGGGGCAGCTGAGCTTTAACCCGAATGGTACAAAGGATGAAAGTACAGCTATGGCAGTAACCTTCATTGGATTGCTCTTTATTTTCTTCGAGTGCTTGCCCGTCTTTGTTAAGATGATGAGCAGCATTGGGCCATACGATAAATCTGTGGAGTACCGGGAAACTGCGGAGGTTTATACCGCCGAGAAAGACCGTGACTATGAGGTGGAAGTTGTTGATGGGGTCCATGAAACCCGTGTGAACACCAGCATCGAACAGAAAAAGTTAAGGCTTAAAGAAGATAATTACTAATTTGACCCAAAAAACAAATAATGAAGAACAAACTCTTTTACGCTTTCCTAATTCTGCTCCTGACCGGACAGGTCAATGCTCAGGACATCAATAAAATCATTACCAAAGACTATGTAGACCGACTGATAAAGACCTTGAGCAGTGATGAAATGGAGGGTCGTGCCACTTTCACACCGGGTATAGATAAAGCAGCAAGCTTTATCGAAAAGGAATTCAAGGCCATCGGCTTAAAACCTTTAACAGGCGCAAGCGGATACAGACAAAGCTTCTTCAAATACCGCGTAGCACCAGCTTCGATTGAAGTAAACCTCAATGGAACTACAGTAGCCCCGGAGAACATTCTGGTTGCTGGCAGCACTACAGCGTCACTTACCTTTGACAATACTGCTGCAGAAAGCTGGATGAAATTAGATGCTTCCAAAGACTTTATCTCGCAGTTCCGTGGGCTATCAAGAAGTAAAAAGCAACAACTGGTCTTGGTAGATCCGAAGATGGAGAAAGACTTCAATCGTGTGAAAGATGCGCTTAAGCGTGGAAGCATGGTTGACGAAAAAGATCTTCAGGCAGCGCAGGCAGCTGGATTGGTATTCGTGCTAACAAGTGATACGGTAGCAACGCAGTTCAAGGCGAACGTTACAAATGAAGTTTCTAAGCTGCCATTGTTTAACGTTGCCGGTATGATTCCTGGTAAATCTAAAGCGCAGGAGCTGGTTGTATTTTCCGGCCACTATGATCACCTGGGCATTGTGAAGGCTGTTGAAGGCGATAGCATTGCCAATGGTGCTGACGATGATGCCTCTGGTACTACCGCGATGATCGCGCTGGCGAAATACTATAAAAAGCTAAACACCAATGAACGCACCTTAATCTTCGTTGCATTTACAGCAGAGGAGATCGGTGGTTTTGGTGCCAGATATTTCTCGGAGCAGTTGAACCCTGATGAAGTGGTAGCCATGTTTAACATCGAAATGATCGGTAAAGAAAGTAAATTCGGCAAGAATGCAGCGTTCATTACGGGTTATGAAAGATCTGACTTCGGAAAAATCCTGCAGAAAAACCTTGATGGTACCGAGTTCACCTTTCACCCGGACCCATATCCACAACAAAACCTATTCTACCGCAGCGACAACGCTACTTTGGCAGCATTAGGTGTTCCGGCACATACGATCAGTACCGATCAGATTGATACCGATAAATTATACCACTCGGTGAAAGATGAGTACAGCTCTATGGATATCGACAACATCCTTTCTACGATCAAAGCGATTGCAAAAAGCGCAATAACCATTATTAAAGGCACCGATACACCAAGCAGAATACCTAAGCTGGCTCGATAGTCTTTTCCATAATATAATCATTCATATAGAATCCGTTGCCAATCTCATTGTCAACGGATTCTTTGATTTTGAAGCCCGAACTTTCATAAAAGTCCTTGGCTTTATTGTATCGGTTCACGTTTAAACGCAGGTATCTGCCGCCTGCGCTACGCACCTTATTTACGACTTCATTCATCAGGAATTTACCTACACCCTGGCCGTGTGCTTCTGGTAAGACATACAGCTTATGCAGATGGAAAGTATCGCCTTCATCCCTGGAATAAGCAGCAAAGCCTAGATCTTTAGAACCCTGCCGTGCAATAAAGAACTGATGCCCTTGCGCCAGTTGTTCCTGCAATGCGGGCAGATTGTACATCTTGTCTAACATGTAATCAACCTGTTCCTGACCAATAATGTGAGTGTATGTTGGCCCCCAGGTTACTTTTGCAATCTCCTGTATGGTTGGCAGATCAGTTTCTGTCGCTTTCTTAAGTAGGATCATAGTATTCCCTCACAAACAAATAAGTACCAGCAAATGTAAATTCAACGAAACCGTCCTTGATTACTTCAAAGCGCTCCTTTTCATTCGGGAGCAAATTGGTGGTCTCGAAGTAATTGGTAAGGGGGATCTGAAACTCCGTCCCTTTAGGCTTCCACACTTTAAACCCTGATTTTATTGCATAGTTTTTAGTATTTGTTGTAAATATCACGATGTTGATCTGTGGGAAGTAGTCGATAAGGTCTGGCAACTGTCCATCCTGGTCAATGATATTAACCGCCTGGTAGCCTTCTTCGATCAGGAAGTCGAGCACCTCCAATATATCTGCTTTCATCTTTTCGATGAGGCGGGTATTTTCCTGGTATTCCTGTCTGGTAGAAGGATTCAATACAACATCAACCTTTAACCCCAGGCTGATAACTTTTTCGTATTCCGTGGAATTCACGATTAAGGTTGGGCTCCACTCTAACAATTGTCCGAGGTATTCTTCATTGAAATCACCCAGCTGGTGAATATATAATGCAGGTTCCTGCTTTTCTCTGATGATATGATGTGATGACATAAAACAAAATTAATGGCGGAAGATAGTTAAAATTTGGGTACTGACATTATACACACGTTTACAAGAATTATTGCGTTATTTATTATATTCTTTTACATTTAAGCCACAAATGATAACCGCTAAGATCGCTTAGCAATTTAGAACCAATAAAATCTTATGAACAAATTAAGAATGTACTTTTTGCCAGTTGCGCTGGGCATCTTAACACTAACCATGTACTCGTGTAAAGCGAAGAAAATTGTTGCAAAAACCCCTGCACCGGTGGTTAAGACAGAAAACACAGCGGTAACCAAAACTGAACCAGAGCCACAAAGAGCACCTGAGCCACAGAAAGAAGAGCCAGTTGCAAAGCCTGATTATAACTTTGAAAACATCTTGTTCGAATTTAACTCTGCAGTGCTTAAAACCTCTTCATTTGCTATCCTGGACAAGGCAGTTGCGGAAATGAAGAAAGATACTTCTGTTAAGTTTGAATTGAATGGTCACTCTTCTGCTGAAGGTTCTCCGGCACACAACATGTCACTTTCTATCGACAGAGCAAACTCTGTGAAATCTTATCTGGTAAACGCTGGCTTCAGTGCAGATAATTTTAGCGTAAAAGGATTTGGTGAAGCAAAACCAGTATCATCAAATACAAACGAAGAAGGCAGAGCTTTGAACCGTCGTGTTGAAATTAAAGTTGTTCAATAATATAGGCCAAGTGCTTTAAAGCTATAAAAAAAGGGAAATACATGCTGTATTTCCCTTTTTTTATATAAGTCGCTTACGCTAATCAATACTTAGCTAACATGCACAGGTTTAACAGGTGGCAAATTGGTTCTGTTTAAAACCGATGTTACGCTGGATACGACACCTGCAATATCGGACAGGTCTGCCGGTACAATCATCGTGTTATTGGTTTTCGCCAGTTTACCAAACTCATTCAAGTATTGCTCTGCAATACGCAGGTTCACGGCATTCATGCCACCTTCCTGATTTATCGCAGCTGCAATCTCCTTTATACCGATGGCAGTTGCTACAGCAACCATCTCGATTTCCGCAGCAAGACCGCTTGCTTCGTTGATCTTACGCTGTTTTTCACCTTCAGAACGTGCAATCATCTCCTGCTTGTCCCCTTCAGCACGGTTGATCTTCGCTTGTTTATCACCTTCAGATTCGGCGATCAAGGCGCGTTTTTCACGCTCTGCACGCATCTGCTTCTCCATCGCATCGCGGATACTTTGTGGTGGCGAGATGTTTTTTACCTCATAGCGGGATACCTTGATGCCCCATGGATCACTCGCCTTATCTACTGCGCTCACGATGGCGCCGTTTACGGTTTCTCTCTCTTCAAAGGTTTTATCCAGCTCCATTCTACCGATCACACTTCTCATGGTGGTTTGGGAAATCTGAATCACCGCAAAACGATAGTTATCAATGCCATAAGATGCTTTCTGCGGGTCTACTACCTGCAAGTACAACACACCATCCACTTCGACAGCGATATTGTCTTTAGTGATACAGATTTGCGGCGCCACATCGATCGCCTGTTCTTTCAGGTTCTGCTTGTAGGCAATTTTATCTATAAATGGGATCAGAATGTGGAAGCCGGCTTCTAATGAGCGGCTGTATTTACCCAGGCGTTCTACAATGAATACGGTACGTTGCGGCACAACTTTAAAGGTGGACAAAAAGGCCACGAGCACGAATAGTGCGAGGAAGATCAGAATAATGGTGGATGACGTCATATTGCTCTAGTTGGTTTTACATATAATAAGATACTGTCTATTCGGGTGATGATCACGTTTTCGCCGGGTGAGATGGTTTCTTCGGAACAGGCATCCCATTCGGTACCCCTAAACTCTACACGTCCCTTTTTACCAGGAAGAATCATGGTTTCTGCTACCGCAATTTTACCGACGAACTCATCAGGAAGCATGCTTGCCACTGTTTGTCCCATACCGAACCTACGTTTTACCCAGTTGCGGAAAAGCAGCACGGAAACGATGGAACTTACAAGAAAAACAATGAGTTGGGTATTTAAAGAAATATCGAAGAAGAAAGTTGCTACGGCGACAATCCATGCACCCAGGCCAAAGAAGAACAGGATGAAGCCTGGTAGTAGAAACTCCAGTAAAAAGAGCGCCAGGCCAAGACCAAACCAAATTACTGCGTTATTTAAAAAACTTTCCATATAACAATTAGCTTACTTAGTTTTGAAAGCGCCATTTCTTCAAGGGGATAATTATTTAGCAATATACCCCCAGGCACTTTCTCTAAATATAAGTAATTTAAGCGTAAAAATGAACTTTGGAGGGCCCTAAAACCCCTGTATACCGTAAAAACTAAAAAGATGCCGGAAAGAAATAATGATCTGTTAAGGAAAAAGATATACATCATTATTTTCAGGTCAGATACGCCGGCAGGGAAGCTGTTTGACCTGACCCTGCTGTTTTTGATCCTGCTCAGTATCTTTTCAGTTGCATTGGAGAGCGTGGCAACTTTCCGGAGAGATTACCTGACGTACATCCACATCATCGAATGGACCTGCACCATCTTTTTCACGATAGAGTATGCCTTAAGGATCTATGCCATTAATCGACCTAAGCAATATATTTTCAGCTTTTACGGATTAATAGATTTAGTGGCTTTTCTACCAACGTATCTCAGCTTTTTTATAACCGGAACACAATTTCTTGTTGTTGTCCGCGCATTCAGATTGCTAAGGGTATTCCGGATCCTGAAATTAAGCAGATTTCTTTCGGAAGGCAATATACTGAAGCAGGCGCTGCAGAATTCCATGTACAAAATTGTGGTATTTCTAGCTACGGTACTCACCCTGGTGATTATCATGGGCACCATCATGTACCTTATTGAAGGACCAAATAATGGTTTTGAGAATATACCCATTTCCATTTACTGGGCCATTGTGACGATTACCACGGTAGGTTATGGCGATGTTTCGCCACAAAGCCCCTTAGGGCAGTTCTTTGCCAGTATCCTGATGATTATGGGTTACGGAATTATTGCTGTACCGACCGGGATTGTGTCTGTCGAGATGGCAAAAGCTACCGAGCTGGCAAAAAAAAGGTGCCCTGCATGCAGGGCACCGATTTATGATTCGGAAGCAAATTTCTGTTCCAATTGCGGGGTGAATTTAAAACAGATCCAGACCAACGCGGAAGCCCATCATACACCGCATAGACCTCTTTAAAGCCTAGTTCGCCTGAGCGGTCGGACGCAGAATGATTTCATTTACGTCGAACTCTTCAGGCTGCTCAATGACATAAGCGACTGCCCTTGCAATGGATTCTGGCGATATTGCAATATCTAACACAGGCTGCATTACTTCTTTGATCTTTTGATCTGTAATGGTGTCGGGCAATTCCGTTTTAATCGCTCCTGGAGAAATGATCGTTGTGCGGATGTTATAAGGTTTCACCTCTTGTCTTAACCCCTCTGAAATCGCTCTAACGGCAAACTTCGTGGCCGAATAAACGGCAGCACCTGGACCTACGCGGTGACCGGCAACAGAAGATACATTGATGAAGTGTCCGCTTTTTTGTTCCTTGAATACCGGCAATATTGCGCCAATACCATATAACACCCCTTTGATGTTGGTGTCAATCATCTTTTCCCACTCTTCATAGTGCAGGTTTTCCAGGCGTGAAAGCGGCATCAGACCAGCATTGTTAAAGATGACATCAACCCTGCCAAAGGCTTCGATGGTATTTTTTACCAGCGCATCAAGGTCTTCCTTTTTGGTTACATCGGTGATGAAAGCACGGGCAGATCCACCTGACTGCTCAATGTCCTGTACAATCTGGTCCAGTTTTTCTTTTCTGCGTGCGCCAAGACTAACTTTCGCGCCCAGTGCTGTTAGATGTTTTGCTACAGCTTCGCCAATACCACTGCTGGCGCCAGTGATGATCACCACTTTTCCTTCAATATTATTTCCCATAAGAATAGTTGATATACACAGGGCGACATGCCCCTGAGTATCTATCTACAATCGGGCTATTCTAATGGTTTAAACTTATTTGCCTTGATCGTCATTCACCTCCAGCCAATGGCCGTCAGGATCCTGGAAATACACTTGCTTTACCCCGTCCACCCGAACAGTTGGTGCTTTTTCCGTACCTGGCCAGTTGGAATATTCGATCTGCTGTTTGTTCAGCACCGCAATAAAGTTGTCGATATTAGGAACGCTGAAACAGAGGTGTTCATTTTTATCGTGCGTAGCTTTTGCATTAGGTCCCTGGATCAGGTGTAATGCGCCAGCAGGGCCCAACGTAAACCACACATGTCTACCATCCTTAAAAGGCTCCTCGATCTTTACCAGGTTAAACACGGTGTGATAAAACTTTTCGCTTTTTTCAAGATCAGATACGTATACGGCAATATGGTTTAACCTGGCACTAACGGGTTGATTTTTTTCCTGGGCTTTCATAGATTTACAAAACAGCGTGCTTATTGCGATTGTTAGAATGACTGCAAACTTTTTCATCATTTAGAATATTTGGTTTGATGGTAAACTTAAACACAAATCGCTATTCCCGGTAGATGTTAATGTATTATTTTTATTGCCGGAAAAATTAACCATTCAATTAACCAAATATGAAGTACAAATCCCTATTCTTATGCAGCATAGCGCTGCTTTTCATGACTCTTGGTGCTAGCGCAGCCCCAATGAAGAAAGCACCAGCACGTGAATTCTACCAACTGCTGGTTTACCACATCAAAGACAAAGCACAGGAAACACGCATGGACAAATTTTTGTCGGAAGCCTACCTGCCGGCTTTACACCGCACAGGAATCAAGACTGTAGGCGTGTTTAAAACCTTGAATATCGACACCGCCAGCGACAAGAAAATCTATGTTTTCATTCCTTTCAAGTCGTTGGCTGCATTCCACAAAACGACCAAGGTGCTGGAGACTAATAAAGAGATCGCTAGTAAAGGTGCAGATTACCTGAATGCAACTTACAATGACGCACCATACATTCGGATGGAATCCATCCTGATGGAGGCTTTCAGCGGGATGCCAGTGATGAAAAAACCTACTTTCGATACGCCAAAAAGCGAACGCATTTACGAGTTACGGAGCTATGAAAGTGCTACAGAGAAGCTTTACCGGAACAAGGTTGCCATGTTCGATAAAGAGGAAGTGGAAATCTTCGACCGCATCGGTAGTCAACCAGTGTTTTATGGTGAGGTGATTGCGGGAAGCAGAATGCCCAACTTGATGTACCTGACCACTTACAGCAATATGGAATCCAGAACTGCACATTGGAAAACCTTCAGCGATGATCCAAAATGGAAACGTGTGTCTGCCTTGCCGGAATACCAGCATAACGTAAGTAAAAACGACACCAAATTTGTTGTACCGACGGATTACTCGGATATCTAGATAGGGAGATTGCTGATTACAGCTGCTTGTTATGCTCGCGTTAGATTATATCTTGCTAGCTTTTCACGGAGATAACGGCTTCTTTTTTCTGGCTCTCGCCGGCCGTAGATACCGATATGCCCGCTACACAGGTATGCGATAAAACAAGCCAGTGCAAAAAACAAAAGATGCTCAGCACCAAACAATTCTGCACCCATTATGGTACAGGCCAATGGTGTATTGGTTGCGCCAGCAAACACCGCAATAAAGCCAAGAGCAGCGAATAGGCTGACCGGGGCGTTCATTAACATTGCAAGGGAATTGCCCAGGGTAGCTCCGATGTAAAATAGCGGGGTAACTTCTCCGCCTTTGAAGCCGGTGCCAATGGTTATTGTGGTGTAAATGGTTTTCCAAAGCCAACTCCAGGTATCGGCCCCGCCGAGGTAGAAAGCAGATTGCAGCGTCACTGCCGTAGGGTATTCGGGGTCTACACCCAGGCTCAGATAATCTGGTCTACCCAATACCTGTGTTAGCGCAATAATGATGAGTCCTCCAACAAAGGGTATCATCCATTTGGCCTTGAAAATGGCACTGCACATCGCTTTTATCTGGTCAATCATGCGTGTAAATAGATAACTGGCCAGGCCAAAAGCTGCTGCTGCAAGAATAACCTTCAAGACCAGTAACACGTCGAAATGTAAGGTACGGCTGAAATAGTCGGCATTAATGGGCAGCTCATCAATGCGGTAATGTTGGTGGTTTACCTGCCAGGCATCTACCGTTGCATCTGCAAGCAGGGATGCCATCAAAGCTGGCAGTAGTACTTTGTAGTTGAATTTGCCTTTGGTAAGTACTTCAAGGGCGAAAATGGCCCCAGTGAGCGGCGTGCCAAATACGGCACCAAAGCCTGCGGCAACCCCTGCGCTAAGCATGATACTCCGGTCTTCGGATTCGAGCTTGAACAAGACGTTGAACATGGAAGCGATGCTGCCACCCATTTGTACTGCCGTGCCTTCCCTACCGGCTGAGCCACCAAATAGGTGCGTCATCAGGGTTGTAGCCAAGATAAGCGGCACCATACGCTTAGGAACAGGCCCCCCTTCCTGTTGAATTTGCTCCAGGATCAAGGTATTCCCTTTTTCAGCATGTTTACCGATAAACTGATAAATGAAATGGATGCCCAGGCCGGCCAGGGGTAGCAAATACAATAGCCAGGAATGGGCAAAACGATAATGGATGCTACGTTGCAAAGCCCAGAGAAAAAAAGCAACGATACTTCCAGCTGTTATGGCTAGCGGTGCTATCAGCAAGAACCAGCGGACAAGCTGCCGAAGTACAATAAGCTGTTCAGAAAAGTAAGGATATTTTTTGGTCGTCATACCTACAAACATTTTAACCACATCTTTTGATGCAGTGTATTTGTAGGCGCCATCAGCAACATGCGGTTTGTTTGAATCAACAGGAAGACACCATTTCCTGCGATAAAATTACAGCATTATTTCAGAGAATCCAAATGCCTCATTTTTCTTGCTGCAGCGATATACTACAGTTTAGGATGCTGCGTTATAGCTACCTGAGTATGAGAGAGACAAGTAAAATCACCAACACTTGCCGCTTGCTCTTTACCCTCATCAGCTTTCTATTTATCACCTTCAATGCTTCGGCTCAAATCACCCTTACGGACGAAGCCATTCAAATAAAGCCTACCGGTTTTTACATTGCAGAAGTAAAGGATAATCGTGCTGAGAAAAGCAAGCCGGCAGAAATCATTATAAAAGATAACTTAAACAAACCGCAAGTACAGTCGATGAATCTTCAGGGTGGCACGGCAGGCGCTATAAAGCAATATCTTGCTAAAAATCTCCCAAAAACAACCTCTGGGAGGGCTATTGTCATCGGCATTGATCAGTTCAGTATTACAGAAACAGCTGTGGGGACAAGCAGTGTAGACGGACAGATCAGTTTGAAGCTTTCCTTCGGGCTGGACAAAGATTATGGCGTAGAGCCACTGATCAGCTATCCTGGCAGCCTGCGGTACCGCAGAGGTTTGGCCAGCTCCGCATCGGTAGAAAGGAACCTGCGCCAGTTGATCAACAGCGGAATCAGTTACTTCAACGCCTGGATGGCATCAAACGAAGACTGGGACCGTAGATTGGCCAAGTCCGTGAAGATTCGTTTTACCGATTATAAGGAAAGTAAGGAGGGTGACACCATTTATTACGACCCGAAAAGACCGTTAACCTGGGCAGATTTCCAATCTAAGATCAGAATCTCCGGTAACTTTCAGGCCTCTGTGATGCCTAGCTTCGGCTACACTCAGGATGTGAACCTGGAGAATGGTGTGCTGGATGTAAGGGTGGCGGTGAAGGCATACGTTCCGAAGAGTGCCTGCTGGGCTAATCCAACAGACCGCAACGACTATTATCTGAACCATGAACAACGGCACTTTGAAATTGCAAAGATCATTGCTGAGCAGTTTAAAAGGAAGATGCTGGCGAAAAAACTGACACCGGATAATTATGAGGCATTGCTAAATATGCAGTATCTGGATTCTTACCGAGATATGAATGCGATGCAGAAGGCTTATGATGATGAGACGAATCACGGGATCAACAGGTTTGCGCAAGATGCCTGGAATGCCAGGATTGATAAGGAACTAAAGCAATAAAAAACCGGCAGGTTATCTCTGCCGGTTTTTTATTATTTCTGGAAGACCTTAATATAGTCGACCATCATCTGTTGCGGAAAAGTTGTTGTTGCATCAGGGCTACCTGGCCATCTGCCACCAACAGCGAGGTTAATCAACAGGAAGTAAGGCTCCTGAAATTCTTTTCGCGCTGCAGAGCTGATTTCCTGGGTATAGAATTCAACATCGTCAACAAACCAGCTGATTCTATTTTCATCCCATAAGATTGAAAATACATGGAACTTTTGTGAAAAATCCCCGGTGGGTAATGTGTAAGGCTGGCTGATGTTTGCATAAGTACCATTATCATCAAAATGGAGGGTACCGTAGACTGTATTGTCCTTACCGGGACCACCACCTACAAGCTCCATGATGTCAATTTCGCCGCTGTATGGCCATTTTACCTCCTCGATGTTCGCGCCTAGCATCCATAAGGCAGGCCATATACCCTGTCCTTTAGGCAACTTTGCCCGTATGTCTATACGACCGTATTTGAAGGTCTTTTTGTATTGGGTTTTTATCCTTGAAGAAGTATACTGAAAGCCGCCAAAAGCTTCTTTTTTCGCAGTTATGGTTAAATAACCATCCCTTACGCTTGTATTCTCGGGCTTATAATACTGCTGTTCCGCATTACCCCAGCCATCAACACCATTCCCGGTTTCAAAGCTCCAATCTGCGGTGTTCAAGGCATTACCGCTGAAATCATCTTTCCAAACGAGCTTCATACCAGGATAGTCGTCTGCACTTTGGTAGCCTTCATCTTTGATAGCAACCACCACATCAATTTCCCTGGTTGCCACAGCTGAGGTATTATCTGGTCCGTATGCAGTAACCTTAATGGTATATTTTCCACTGGAGGTATAGGTTACCGAGGCTTTACCATCTGTGGAACGCAAGCCCTCTTCATTGTTGCTCTTTCCGAAGGTAAAGTAGTAACGGTCTGCGTTATTCGCTGTTGCATTGGCATGAACCACGCCTGAGCCATCATTGGAAACCTCTACTGAAAGTTGCAGGTTCAGCGATGCAGGTGCATGTTCTGCTTTGGAGCAAGAAACCGTAGATGTAAGCAGGAATAGGAGCAACACCTTAGTCGTTGTAGCTATAATTGATTTCATAGGATCTTAATTTTTCGTTCTTTTTAATTTACGTAAAAGGGAATGTTGGCGGTTGCAACGTTGTTATTGCCATCTTTAACGTACACAAACAAGCGATAAGCACCTTTCTGCGCTGGTGCAGTAATGGCGACCTGCTTTGATTTTAGATTATCCAGGTTCAACGGAATCGCGGTTGGCCGGTCTTCATGATCTCCACCTTCACCCACATTCGTTGCTTCAGGCAATAGTTCATAATGGTACGTCAACGGATCCTGATCCGGATCTGCAGCATCAACCAGGACCTGGTATTTTGTTCCTGCTTTCAGCTGGATGCTGTTCACCGATTTCTTACCGTCTAAGTTGAAAGCGTAGATATGAGGAGCCATATTTTCTGGGTAGCTGCCCGACCAGAGGTACTGCATAACATCTACCACTTCAGATTCTTCACCCTTTTCGGTGAATACGCCGTACCACGTTGGCGTTCTTTCCTGTTTTTGGCCCCAAAGGAATACGTAAGAACCCAGACAGTTCAATGTGTCGCGTTCTACAGAAAAGGCGTACCTGCTTTTGTAAACTGCGGCTTTTTCGCTGCTGGTTTCCTCAATAGGCGCCTTCCAGCTAGTCTGCAAACCCTCCCAGTGACCTGTTGGTCCCCATTCTGTTACCATGTAAGGCCCTTGCCAGCCAGTAGCTTTAACCTGCTCAGGCAATTGAGCCAATCCACCATAGGTGTTTATAGAAAGAATATCGATGGCAGGTGTGTTGGTCTTAATGTAATCGATCTCTCTTTTATTGATCCCTGCCAGTACGGTGCTCGCCGGGTGATTCGGGTCTTCCTTGTGGATCATCTTGGCAATGTCGTTTACCGCATCCCAGACCTTCGGGTTCTTGTACGAAAGATTCAGCTCGTTCCCGATACCCCAGGCCAGCAAAGCTGGATGATCTTTAAACTTGATGACGTCTGCTTTTACGCGCTCAAACTGCTTTTTAACCGCAGCGGCGTCATCATAGTTAAAGCCATGCCTTTCAGGAACTACACCTAATCCCATCAACACTGTCAAGCCATGCTTTTGTGCCGAGTCCAGGATCTGCTGAGCATCTTTTGTACCCCAGGTTCTAACCGAATTTCCACCATAAGCCGCAATACGGTCCATATAACTGGTGCCACCGGCACCTTTAATGAAATAGGGCTTTCCATTTCGCAACAACTGGTAAGTGTTGCCATTTTTCTTCACCTCAACTTTCACCGGACCTTTAGATACGATCTGCTGGGCGTTCAGTGCAAAGGGTATTGTGCATGCAACTGCTGCAAACAAGAACTTTTTAAGCTTCATAAATATTTAAATATAGGGAAAAGCGGATAGCGTATGCTACCCGCCGTTTAGCGTTTTAATAGCCTGGATTCTGAACCAGTTTGTTATTTCGCTCCAGTTCGATTTGTGGAATTGGAAGCAGGTTATAGTGTTCTTTGTAGCCCCTGCTTTCCAGGTTTTCGTCAGTGTAAGTGAAGCTACCATCAGCATTCTTCACAATTTTAACACGGTTAACAGGCTGATTGAAGTAGGTGGAACCTAATTTCCAGCGACGTACATCAAAGAAGCGGTGTTCTTCAAAGGATAGCTCAACACGTCTTTCATTCCTGATCTTTTCTCTCATCTGACTTTGGCCCATAGCAGTTAGTGCAGGCTGCCCTGATCTTTCCCGAACCTTGTTTATTGCCGCAAGTACAGTTCCGTCTGCCCCTGCAACTTCGTTTTGAGCTTCCGCATAGTTCAACAGGATTTCTGCATAGCGCATAAAGATCCAATCGTTATCACCACCCTGGTAAACAGCATCTGCAGATACATATTTCTCGTCAATGAATTTCTTCAAACCATAGCCCGTTTTAGTTCGGTCGCCATTGGTCGGTTTGTTTGCATTTCCACCTTCAAAGGTTTCTACGGTAGCACCTTTCCAGCTGGATCCGTTTCTAAGTACGGACTTATCCAGGCGGCTATCGCGGTTTGCATAAGGATTGTTTTTATCGTAGTTGCTTGTCGGATCAGTGATGGATTTACCATCCTTCATTTCGTAGGCATCCACAAAGTTCTGGGTAGCGTGGAAAGCACCCCATGCACCGCCAATTACCGAAGGTGCTTCGATACTCATTGCCAGCTTCCATGCAGTTTCGTGGATTCTACTTGGTCTTGCAAACTTCTTAGCGAAGATCACCTCCCGGTTACCTGTTTTGTCCATGAATAAACGGTAATAGTCTGGATGGGTATCGTAAACACCTAAGTCCATCACATCTTTTGCAGCTTTGGCAGCGTTAGACCAGCGTGTTGCATCATTGGACGGATTGTTTAACGGGCTTGCATAATACAGCAATACACGTGCTTTTAAGCCCAGGGCGGCACCTTTGGTAGCACGCCCAAGATCGGCCTCCGAATAGCTCACCGGAAGGTCTGCTGCAGCAGCGTCACACTCATCCACAATGAACTTAACACATTCATCATAGCTGCTTCTTGGTACAGAAAGATCATCGGATACCATTTGTTCAGTGGTGATCAGCGGCACGCCTCCGAAAGCCTTTACCAGTTCTTCATAACCGAAAGCACGTAAGAATCTAGCTTCAGCCTTTAAGCGAGCTTTTAGCTGCTCATCTGTAGTCGGAACGGCGTCTATCCTGGCCAGCAAGGTATTTGCCCTTCTGATTAATACATAGTTTGCCTGCCACATCTCAATACCGAAGTTGAAGTTGGAGGAGTTTAAATCGCCTGCCTGGATCAGGTTGACGTTCAATGAAGCATGTGCCTCAATATCGTCAGTCGCCATATCCAGTAGTCCGAAACCCACTGACCAGTCCTGACCCAATCCGGCATCCCGGCGTTCAAAACCGCTAAGTAAGCTGGAGTAGATATTGGTTACGAACTGAGAAGTAAGTGTAATGTCTTTGAAAACGGCTTCATCAGACACAAAGTTGGTTGGCTTTACATCCAGGACTTTTTTGCAGGAATAGGCGGTAGACGCAAAGAGTGCGACGCCTAGAATCCATGTTATTTTTTTAGTAATCATTATATGCTGATTTAATATGAGTAAATAATTAGGCTAGCTTAAAATTGAACACTTAAACCAAAGTTGAAGGTCTTCTGCTGTGGATAGTACCAACCGTTAGCGGCTGTATTTTCCGGGTCAACGTTCAGGATGTCGGTTAGGGTAAATAGATTTTGTCCGTTGGCATAAACGCGCACACCCGATAGCTTCAATTTCGATAAGAATTCAGTTTTAAAGGTATAAGCCACCTCTACGTTTTTAAGGCGTAAATAGGTTGCGTCTTTAAGCCAGAAGCTGCTGGTTACATAGTTATTTCCATTAGCGTTTAGTGATAGTCTTGGCAAAGTAGCGTCGAGATTATCAGGTGTCCAACGATCTAACCATTCTTCTGTTACGCGACCGCCATTATAGAATGCCCATGCTGCGTTCTGCGTAAGCATTTGCTGGGATCTGGTTGCACCCTGGAAAAGGAAGTTTAATTCTAAACCTTTATAGTTCACACCACCGCTAATACCATAGATGATCTCCGGTAAAGCACCACCACCTAGATAGGTCACATCAAAATCATCAATTACACCATCTGGGGAACCGTTAGGGCCACTAAGATCTTCATACTTGATGTCGCCAGGACCGGTTGTAGCCAAGAAAGCGGAAGTCTTAGGTGAGTTGTTGAAGTCGGCAGCATNNTTTGTAACCATAGTAGCCACCATTTGGACGTCCGGTGATTCTTTTACCTGCAGGCACATTGATGGCTTCTGCAGCTTCGATAATCTTATTCTTTGCGTAGGTGAAGTTACCGCTTAAGAAGTATGACAGGTCGTTTGAGATGGTGTTGTTGTGGCTTAGTACCAGCTCTATACCTTGGTTGGTTACACGACCAAGGTTTTCTGTTGGCAGATTTGCACCAAATGATAATGGAACAGATAGGCTCCGTGTTGCAAGGATATCTTTACGGTCTTCTTTAAAGTAGGTAAAGTCCACACCGATTAGGTTTTTAAGTAACCTGGTTTCGAAACCGACATCTGTCTTGGTTGAAGTTTCCCAGGTAACGTTTGGATTTGCAATGGCGCCAGGCGTTAAACCATTATACAGTGTACCTCCGAAAGGATAGCTATTTGGTACCAAGTCATATCTGTTGTAGTAACCGAACCGGCTAGCAATTCTGTCGCTACCGAGTTTACCATAAGATCCCTTAATTTTCAAGTAATCTACTGCGCTGATGTTCTTCATGAAATCTTCGCCTGTAACCAGCCAGCCAGCAGATACTGCAGGGAAATAGCCGGTTCTCTTGTTTGGTGCAAAGTTTTCGGACTCATCACGTCTTAAACTTCCCTGAATGAAATACTTGTTATCATAATCATAGTTCAGACGGAATGCAGCACTCCTTAAGCCGGTTTTATTTTCATCGTCTGAAAGCACTTCATTCTCTGCAGGACCAAAGTTGATCAATTCCAGTGCTGAACTTTCGTAAGAGTTCCTGGCACCACGGAGCCTGCTGTCCTGATTTTCTTTCTGCAGGATCAATGCCAATGCAGAGACACCATGTTTTCCAAAGCGGTTCTCATAGTTGATATGTCCCTGGAACTCTAAACCCTGACCTTCGTTGAAAGTCTTGGATAAAGAAGATTTGGAAGGTGCGGTAGTTCCATAAGTGCCGTCTGCATTTTTAACGTATAGCGGCACCCAGGTATTCCAGGTTTTATTGTAGTTGAAATTTCTGTCGAAAGCCATCACACCTTTTACCGATAGTCCTTTTACCCCAGGAATGNNATATACCACCTGAAGGTGGGGCAAGTTTGTTTTCTAACCTTCCGGATAGATCCACAGAGAAACGGGTGGTGTTCGTTACCTGAATATCCAGGTTGGTACGTACGTTATAGCGCTTGTAGTTTAAAGATTTGTACAATCCGTCTTCATTCAGATAACCTAGTGATGTAAAATACTTGGTCTTTTCAGTACCTCCACTTAGGGAAACATTGTGCTGCATTCTGGCAGCGGTTCCACCAAGCACAAGATCCATCCAGTCTGTATTTGGATAAAGCTCGCGATCAATGCCGCTTCTGAAACCATCCAGTCTTTCCAGAGAAAATTCAGGTGCTGCATTTGGGTTGTCGTTTAATTTGGCTTCATTGAAAAGCACGCCATATTCATAAGATCCCAGGCTCTTAGGCAATCTGGTTACCTGCGACAGTCCGTAGTTGAACGTATAGCTAGCCGTTAACTTGCCTGCCTTTCCACGTTTTGTGGTCACTAAAACAACGCCGTTTGCACCTTTAACACCGAAAATTGCAGCAGATGAAGCATCTTTCAGGATGTTTACCGATTCGACCTCATTTGGGTCCATCTGAGAAAAGTCGCGGAAGGAACGCACAATACCATCAACCACAAACAATGGCTCCATGGTAGAGTTACCGAAGGTTGAATTACCACGGATGTAGATTTGTGCAGCATCAGAACCAGGTTCTCCTGCTGGCTGCTTCGTGATAACACCCACAGCTCTACCTGCAAGCGTATTACTTAGATCCGCTACCGGGCTTTGAAGCATTTCCTTACTGTTCAGCGTAGAAATTGATCCGGTAACACTTGCTTTACGCTGCGTACCATAACCAACCACTACAACGTCATTTAATACGTTCTCTGCATCTTCCAGCACCACATTGATGGTTCTGGATGTGCCGACTACGATTTCTTGTCTGTTGGTACCGACATAGCTGAACACCAATACAGCACCCTTTTCAGGAATACTGATGCGGTAATTTCCATCCGCATCTGAGGACGTAGCTGTTGTGGTACCTTTTAGTAGTACCGAGGCGCCAGCAATTGCTGTCCCTGTTTTGTCTGTAATCTTTCCGTTTACAGCTATGTTTTGTGCAACTGCCTGTTGTAGAAAACAGGAGGTGATCAAAAACACAATGATTTGTATAGTTCTTCTCATTTCGTTTTTATTTAAGTCTTAATTAGATGATGTTATTGGGCTACAAACCGGAACTGGTGTACGGTTTCATTTGCTTTACCGCTTCTTAGTACCAATTCGGTATCTGTGATGGAGATGATCCTGTAGTTATTTGAACTTACATCGGTAACACCAATGAACATCGACGGCGGTGCGCCTGGAAGGGTGATGCTTGCCAGTCCTGCTCCAGATACCACAGTGGAGTAGGTAAAGGAAACATTGCTGTAAGAGCGATCAGCACCACAGGCATAGTTCGGCTGAACGTTTCCTGCATTGAAAGTTGATCCGTTGGCATTGTAGGTTAATTTAAAATCGTTGTTTACGAAGGCAAAGGTGTAAACATCATCCATTTGGCAATCGGCGAGGGAACCACCACCGAAGTATTCTGCGGGATTATTCTCGGTACCAACAATGATCGGTGCGGTAGATGTAGGGTCGAGTTTCCAGGAATGTGCAGTAAGTAACTTAAACTCCGGGCTGTTTAGGATAGGTGAAAGATCATCTTCCGCGACCACTACTTTTTGGCTGGAAATATCATATCCACCGTTTCCATGTGCATACAACTTGACCTCGTACTCACCTTTTTTAAGGAAATAAGCTTCCTTGTTTGCTTCACCAGCAACAAGACCCTGCCCGTCGCCAAGATCCCATTGATATCGGTAGGCATTTTCGGAGGTACTCTCCAGTAAGAAGGTATTGACTTTACCGCTAACCGGCGTTACTTTGAAGGATGCTTTTGCTGCCTGGCCAAGTTCGCCTGTGCTTTTCTTGCAGCCAAGAATTAAGAAGAAAGCCAGAAACACTGGCAGGTACAGACACTTGAGCCTGTACGAAGATTGTAGAAAATTCATACGTGTTTACATTTGGGTTAAACAGCCACAAATGTATTCACAGGTTTCTGATTAGCTGTTTTTAGGGGTACATCAATACTACATCATACCGCCTAAAAATGCCATTAAAGGCGGTTTTTATGTACATTCATTAAAACGATAAAGTTTTTGCCTACTTTTATCCAAATTGCTATGCGCAGATCGCTTCTCCTGATTTTGATACTCTCTACGCTTATCTGCGATAGGTTAGTTGGGCAAAATCCTGTCGGATTACCCGACATCATCAATTACGAAAAAACCACCTACGGCGCCGGCACCCAGAACTGGGGCATTCAACAGGACCGCAATGGGATGTTGTATTTTGCCAACAATGAAGGGCTCTTGACTTTCGATGGAACCTTCTGGAAAACTTACCCCATAGCAAATAAAACCATCGTCAGATCATTGGTAATTGCGCCAGACCACCGAATCTATGTGGGGGCACAGGGTGACTTCGGCTACTTTTCTCCCGCAGTAAATGGAAAACTGCAATACCACAGCCTGCGGGATAAAATTCCCGATGGCGACAAGGTGTTTGCAGACATCTGGGATATTGTAGCGCAAGGGGAGGATATTTTCTTCCGCGCGGAGAAGAAGATATTTAAGCTTACTGGCAGCAAAATCACCGTATATAACAGTGCATCCGGCTGGCGCTTTTTGGGGGCAGCAAACAACCAGATCATAGCGCAGGATAAACGTGGATTGCTGAAGTATGAAGATAACAAGTGGGTTTCTTTCCTTCAGACCGATATTCCAGGCGACTATACTGCTACTTCCATCTCGCCGTATAATGCAGATACACTGTTGCTCAGCACCTGGCAACATGGATTGTACACCATCAGCAACAATAGTATTCGTAAGCTGCAAACCTACCAGGCTGAGCGGCTTTCAAATGAACAAGTATCCGCGGCATTTAAGCTTAATGATGATATGATGGTTGTCGCCACGAATATCAATGGGTGCTATATCGTCAATAAGAGCGGTACGATCGTATATAATTTCACCCGGAAACTAGGCTTGCAGAACAATGCGGTACTCAGCATACTGAAGGATAATCACAACAATCTTTGGCTAGGCCTGAATAATGGGATCGACTTTATTGCAAACAATGATGCCATCAGGCACCTGAACCCTGAGGCCTTCACTGAAGGTGTGGGTCACAGCTCCATTTTATATGGTAACGAACTTTATTTTGGACTATCAGGAGCCGTGTTTAAAATACCTGTTACCGAATCCAAAGATTTCAGCTTGCTGCAGAATGCGTTTGAATTCGTCAATCACAGCGAAGGACAAGCATGGGGTATGAATATCGTGAATGGCCAGCTTCTGCTTGGGAAACATGAAGGTGCATTTCGCGTTGCCGGTAATACTGCAGTGAATTTGGTAGCTGGCAGGGGCTACTGGAACTTCCTTCCATACCGACTGAATAATGAACCAGTAATCCTGGCAGGGAATTATAATGGCATCGATATACTCCGTTACCAGTCCGGCAAATTGATTCCCGCCGGGAAAATTAAAGGTTTTAATGAATCTGCCCGGTTTACTGCAGTAGATGAGCATAACCTGATCTGGACCTCCCACCCATATCAAGGGGTATATAAAATTGATCTCCGTCAATCGGAAACACCTAAGATCAGGTTGTACACCAAGGCAGACAAATTGCCTTCAACGTACAACAACCATGTCTATAAAGTCAAAAATCGCATTGTGGTCACCACGGAAAGTGGTGTATATGCCTACAACCCGGCTAAAGACGAGTTCGAGCCATCAAAGTTGTTTAACGGGCTTTTTGATGGATTGTACATCCGCTACCTCAAAGAAGACAAGGATGGGAACGTATGGTTTGTGCATGAAAAGAATCTGGGTGTATGTGACTTTTCGGGCAATAAGCCTAAGCTCATCTATATACCGGAGTTGAATGGCAAGTTGGTCAGCGGCTTTGAACACATCAATCCAATCAACAGGAACAACATCATTGTAGGCGCACAAAAAGGCTTTTATCACCTGAATTATGAAAAGTATCTTCAAGGATTAAATAACCCGCAGGTTCGCATTAATGTGGTGCGGGCAATAGGTAAATCCGACAGCCTGCTTTTTGCAGGCTACCATGGAGAAGTTAATGATGTAAAAAGTCAGCTGCACATTCCAAGCATCAAGTACAACTGGAATTCCTTCCACTTTGAGTTTACAGCCATATTGCCGCAAAGCCAGGCTAACGTGGAATACAGCTATTACCTGGAAGGCTTCGATAAGCAATGGTCTGAATTCAGCAAGAAAACGGAGAAAGATTATACCAACCTGCCTTATGGCAATTACGTTTTCCGGGTTAAGGCCAGGAACAACTTCGGACAGGAATCTGCCGCAGCGGCCTACAAGTTTGTAATTCTTCCTCCATGGTACCAAACCATTTACGCGTATATGGCTTATGCGATTATGGCCATATGCCTGGTGATTTGGATCTATAAACGACAGCAGCAGAAGTTCCGTAAGCAGCGGGAGGCATTTGAAAAGGAACAAGAACGCATGCGGTACCTGCACCAGCTGGAAATAGACAAGTCGGAACAGGAAATCATCAAGCTGAAAAATGAGCGGCTGATTACAGAGATTGAGATCGCGAACACGGCACTGGCATCAACTTCCATGCACCTGGTTCAAAAAGAAGAACTGCTTACCAAGATCAAGCACGATTTGAGCAAGCTGAACACCAATATTCCTTCAGATGAGAATCTTTACAACTTGAGGAAGATCATCAGGTTACTCTCTTCCGAAGAGAAATCAGCAGAGGGCTGGGAACAGTTTTCCATTTACTTCAATAAAGTACATGCTAATTTCCTGGAAGATTTAAAAGCCGTTTACGGCAACTTAACCTCCAATGATATGAAGTTGGCTGCCTATCTGAAGTTGGGTCTATCTACGAAGGAAATTGCGGAGCTGATGAAGATCTCGCCACGCGGTGTAGAAATAAGCCGGTACCGTCTTCGAAAGAAGCTACAGATACCGGCTGAAGTGAGTTTATTTACGTTTTTCTCCGAATTTAAAGCGAACTAGCTACCAGGATACCATTGCAGTATTTTTACCTCAACGTTCTTGTCGCCATCATTTACAAGCCTTTTAAAAGCCTCTACATCTTGTCCGCGGTAATGGTATGGATATACAACCTTTGGTTTAAATGCAAGCACCGCTGATGCCGCAGCATTAACATCCATAGTATAAGGCAGGTTCATGCAAACAAAAGCCATATCAATGTTCTTCAAAGCCCGCATTTCCGGGGTGTCTGCGGTATCGCCGGAGATATATACCCTTTTTCCGCCCACCTCCAGGATGTAGCCGTTTCCTCTGCCTTTAGGGTGAAACTTGGCGTTCTCAGCGTTAGGAAGGTTATACATCGGCACTGCAAGAATGGATACGCCAGCCTGGGCGGTCTTAGAGCCGTTGTTCAAAATCACCAGTTTCTTTTTGTTAATGGTTGCGGGCAGCGAATCCGCTACCGCCTGTGGGACCACCAAGGTCGCATCTGACTTATTGATTGCTTCAATGGTTTTCTTATCGAAGTGATCTCCATGAATGTCTGTGATTAGGATGACGTGTGCAGCACCTAATCCGGTGTAGGCCTCCGCACCACCAGTAGGATCCACGTAGATGTTCTTGTTCTGGTAGTTGAGCACCAAACTCGCGTGAGTTATGGGCTGGATGGTAAGCTCGCCGCCTTTGACACTTACGCGCTCTGGAACAGGTAGTTTCGGTTGTTGATCCTGCGCATATAAGCTGGCAGTGCAAAGCATTAATGCTGCGAGTGCAATTTTCAGTTTCATAATCATCTGGTTATTTATACTGTAAACGATAATTTTCAGGCTTTGTTTGCAAGCATCATGAAACACTTTTCACCTTCTAAAACCCCGTTTTCTTCGATCTCTGACTATTTGAATTTTAACACGGAAACAACCGGCAAATGGTCTGAAGCATAATGTTCTGGAATAACCTGATGACTTACAACTTCCAGGTTACTGGCTTTGCTGAAGCCAATGAAATCAATTGTCTTTGTTGGATTGATCTGCGGAATGGTGAAGGCACAATCACTGCAGGTTCGGGTGAACTGTTCATCAAAGATCTTGATTACCGGACTTTCTGGTGTTGCGTTCAGGTCACCTGCAATGATGAAGGGCAAAGTTTCCTTAGCCGTAATCTTGTTGATCTCTGCAACCTGTAAAAGTCTGTTTGTATCATTTTTCTGGGCATCCAGGTGCGTGCTTCCAAAACGTATTTTTCTACCTCCGGGCAAATTGACCTCTGCAGTAGCAAGTACACGTGGTTCTCCTTTGGTGCCCTCCTGCGTTGGCAATCTGTGGATCTGATTGTTGGAAATTGGATATTTGGAAAGTATGGCTACGCCGTAATCGCCCCCTTCATGATCAATGGCTTTAGCGAAAAAGAAGCCTTTAAACCCAAGTTTTAGAGCAAGCATACTGGCCTGGTTGATTTTTCCGGAACGCGCAGTGTTCACATCTACTTCCTGCAGCGCCACCAGGTCTGGATTCTGGTCTTTAATCGCCTTAGCAATTGCATCAAGGTCGATCTTGCCGGGTTCACTTGGCGGATTTGCATGGTGAATATTATAGGACATCACCTTCAAGCTGCTTACATTGGAAGGCGTTGCTTGCTGAACCTTTGGCGAACAGCTGAGCAGCACCATCATGCTGCTCAGTACGCCTAGTTGTTTAAATATGGTTTTCATGAATTGTATGGTTAATTCCAGCCTGGATTTTGACCTAATTTAGGATTTCGTTGAATCTGATTCAATGGAACCGGCCATAAATAGTGCTTATTTTCATCGAATTGTCGCCCGGTCATTACAATGATATAGCCGTCCGCATCGGCCGCGATGTTGCTTACCTGAGCAGGCACCAGCGCAAGTGATTTCTTCATGCCTTTTACATCTGCTGCGAGCAATGCACCTTGTTTCCAGCGGATGATGTCGTACCATCGCTGACCTTCCCGGGCCAACTCGACGCGGCGTTCTCTTCTGATTTCATTTCGCAGGTCCAGTCCATTCTGAGCAAGCTCGGTAAGCACCATATGACGCATACCCACACGATCGCGCAGCTTGTTTATGGTAAGGTCAAGATCCGCCTGTGTAAGGGTACCTTGCTCCATCCTGGCTTCCGCATAATTCAGCAGTACCTCGCCTAAACGCATAACATGGATATCATTCTGGTCCTTCGACACCTGGGATACGGTACTCACCTCAACATATTTAGTAAAATAATAGCCGGTAATGGTAACACTACCAAGCTTATCGGATACAAACTTTGGTGCGGTGAAGATGCTCGCGTTGGTATTTGCAGGGTTACCATCCTTACGGCCACCCCACACGGCACCGGGTGCAAGAATGGTTTGCTTCATGCGTGGATCTCGGTTCTCAAACAAAGCGGCATAGCTGTCTTCTTTATACAATGGTGATTTATCGATTGGCAGTCCATCCACGCAGAGGTACGAGTCCACGAGCGACTTGGTCGGGTTGTATCTAGATGCCTGATCTGGAACCTGCGACTCCCGGCTGATGTTGTGCATGCTTACATCGGTCAGGTTCATTCTGGCAACAATTGTTTCTTTGTTGGCGCCGTTAGAAAGTTTTCCCTTATAGTTGAACAGGTTGTTGTAATCTACATCAGGATTTCCGGTCGTATACAAGCTATACACACCCAGGTCCATGACTTCTTTAGCCGCTTTTTCCGCTTCAGCCCAACGGCTGTCAAATAGTGCAATCCTCGACTTGAAGGCTAGCGCAGCCCCTTTACTCAAACGGCCCAAGGTAGCACCAGTCTGCGGTTTTGCCTGCATCATTGCCGCCGCTTCATCAAGCTCTTTGATGATGAAGTCGATCACTTCCTTTCTGGTGTTTCTGGGCTCATATAGCTCATCGATATTCAGCGGCTTGGTTACAATCGGAAGATCACCGAAGTAACATACCAGGTTCATATACATGTAAGCACGGATCGTCTTTGCCTCACCGGCCATCTGATCTCTTTTCTCCTGACTTACGCTGGTGGCGTTATTATATTTTTCCAGAAAGACGTTACACTGACGGATGCCCTGATATTGACTGCGCCATTCGGCATCTACAGAGGCCAGATCTGCACCAAAGTTACCGCTACTAAAGATGCGATAGCTGTCGCCAGTAGAGGAGTTGATGCTGTTATCGCCCATCTGGTCCAGGGCAACGGTATTGCTGTTCTTAATGTTGGCATACAAGCCATTTACCGCCAGGATAAGCTGTTCTTCGGTATTCCAGAAGGTATCGTCTGAGATGGTATCTAAAGGCTGGCGATCTAAAAAGTCTTTTTTGCATGAGCTGGCAACTAAAGCCAGGCTGAGCATCATATAGGTAATTTGCTTCTTCATGTTATTTAAAATTGATGTTCAGACCAAAAATGAATGTCTTCACTTGCGGATAAAATCCACCGGATGATACCGGCGTTTCAGGATCATACCCATAGAAATAATTCGTGCTGGTAAACAGGTTATCTGCCGAAGCATAGAACCTTAGTCTATCAATACGAAGTTTTTCTGTAAGGGATTTCGGGAAGGTATAACCCACCTGCACGTTCTTCAAACGTAGGTAAGAAGCATCTTCCAGCCAGTAAGTAGATAGTCGTTGGTTGTAGCTGTAACCGTAGGCCAACCTCGGATAACTGGCATTGGTGTTTGTTGGTGTCCAACGGTCTAAGTGTATAGCCTGCGGATTGGAGCTGTCGTTGATCAGTGCATGGCGCGCGCCACCGGTAATTAAACCATCCGCTTTCCCTACACCCTGGAAGAAGAAACTTAAATCTACGCCTTTGTACCCGATATTTCCCCTGAAACCATAAGTATAACGGGGAATCTGATTACCAATCACCTGGCGGTCGTCTGCTGGGGTGATCCTGCCGTCGCCGTTAAGGTCACGGAACATGATGTCTCCAGGAAGCATTGGATAACTTACATCGTAGGGGAAGTTAGGCGTGTACTTATTCGTTACGGGATCAAGCGTATAATCAGAAATCTGACTGATCCGGTCTGCGACAAAGCCATAGAAAGCATCTATTGGGTGGCCAACCATACGCACCTGATTATCCACGGTGGCTGGTGCGTCGCCTAAGCTCAACACCTTGTTGCGGACATCCGACAGGTTGAAATTAACGCCATAGGTAAACTCACGGATGTTATCCTGCCAACCTACCTGAAGCTCCCAACCCTTATTTTCTACTTTACCGGCATTCTGTGGCGGGTAACTTGTTCCAAGTACATCCGGGAGCGGCACGTCCAGCAAGATGTTGTTGGTGGTATTCTTGTAGTAATCTGCAGTAAGACTTAAGCGGTTGTTCAGCATGGTCAGGTCGATACCGATATCCTGCTTCACGACCGACTCCCAGGTAAGCCATTGGTTTGGAATGCCCGTTTGCCTGTAACCAAGGGTAATAACGTTGCCAATCGGCATGGTATTTACCGAATTGATTGCCGCCAGATAAGCGAAATCAGAACCTACCTTATCATTTCCCTGTGTTCCGTAAGATGCGCGGATCTTACCGAAGCTGATGATGTTTTGAAGTGGCTCAAAGAACTTTTCTTTGGAGAATATCCAGCCCGCAGAACCAGACAAGAACGTGTTCCAGCGAAGTTCCGGTGCAAAACGCGAAGAACCATCATACCGGAAGTTCCCTTCCAACAGGTATTTTTCATTAAAGCTATAGTTCAAACGTCCAAAAAGAGATTGCAGCGCATTTTGAGAGCCATTGCCATCATTCAGCTGGTTCAAAGTACCCAGGTTTATGCTGCCAACATCCTGTGTAGGTACATTTGTTCTGCTAGCCAGAAGGTAAGTATTGCTGTTCTCCTCCGAAGATGCACCTGCAAGTGCTTTTATGTAGTGCTTTTCTGCAAAGGTTTTTTCGTACTCCGCAGTGGCGATAAAGGTCTGGTAGGTTTGTGTATAATCCCTGTTGTCGATCTTGTTGGGATTGTTGGTCATGTAGATAAGTGAATTATCTATTGGACTGTAATAGTTGATGGTTTTATTAAAAATCTGTCTTAAAGAGTTCGACTTCACCAGGCCATACTGCCCTTTCAACCGCAAATCAGATGTGATGTTTAAGGTAGCCTGGAGATTGGCTGTAAGCTCCTGTGAGCTGAAATCGTTGGTACCCCCATCTGTCGCAATAGCAACCGGGTTTGCAGATCCGCCGAGGTATCCCCAGCCGCCCGTGGTAAAACGCACCGGCACCAAAGGTGATATTACGTGTGAGGTGTAAATGACGCCACTGCCGGCAGCAACGCCAGCGCTGGAGCCGTTTACTGCACGGTCTACATAACCCAGGTTCGCATCCAATTGAAGTTTATCAAATAAGGTTGAACTCAGACGCATTCTGGCGTTATGGCGATTGGCGTTGAAAGCATCTCCAGTGATCAGCCCGCCTTCTTTTAGAAAGGAATAAGACACGTAATAGTTCATGTTGTTTCCACCGCCAGAGAGGTTCAGGTTATGGTTCTGCTGTGGTGCGGAGCTCTTGTACATTTCATTGATCCAATTTGTACTGGCGTAGTAGTTGGGATCGCTGCCACTTCTGGCTAGCTCAATCTGCTCATCCGTATAGGTAGGATTGGCCCCCGCATTGATTTTGGCTTCATTTAGCAGGGTCATATAGTCTACCGAACCTAGAAACTCCGGGAGTGCCGTTGGGGTCTGAATACCGAAGTAGTTATTATACGACAAGCTGGGTTGTGCATTTGCAGCACCTTTCTTAGTGGTTACCAGGATAACACCATTGGCACCACGTACACCGTAAATGGAGGATGATGCCGCATCTTTTAACACCGTAACAGACTCAATGTCGGAAGGATTAAGAATGTTGATGTTGCCGCTTGGTACACCATCTATCACGTACAGCGGACTTGCGTCATTGAGCGTTCCGATACCGCGGATATTGATGGTCCCGCCATTACTGCCGGGAAGGCCTGTGGAGTTTACAACGGTAACCCCGGGCATCTGCCCTTGCAACAGCGACCCTACCGTAGGTGCTGCACGACTTTCANNACCGGTTACGGTGCTTATCGCGCCGGTTAGGTTCGCTTTCTTCTGGGTACCGTAGCCTACCACAACAACTTCTTCCAGGTCCTGTTCAGAAGATTGCATCCTGATGGTAAGATTGCTTTGCGTCCCTGGATTGATGGTTTGTTCGGCGTAGCCGATCATTCGGAGCAGCAGTTGCTCGCTACCGGACACTTCAATGCTGAACTTTCCGGAAGCATCAGTAGAGACACTTCGCTTCGTGCTGCTGTTGGTTACCACCACGCCGGGTAGCGCCTGGTTGTTGCTTTGGTCTAGCACTGTGCCGCTGACCGTTTTGCTTTGCGCAAGCAATTGCATGCTAAAAAGAAGCAAAATGCAGGTCATGGCGAGCATTGCCTTGACATGCAGTCTGCATGTAAAACGTAAGGGTTTTCTCATGGATTAACTATTATAGGGTGAAGAATTAGTCGTTTAGTTAGTCTTCATTCGGCGGCAAAGTAACTCATAAAGGAATTTTCAAGGGTTAAGCTGGTGTTAAGCAATCATGATGTTACTAGCAAGATATCAACTTGGGTGAAATGAAGCGCAAGGATCATCGTAACAAAACCTTGACTTTTAGGATTGAACGAGAAGTTTAAGCCGCAGCATTAGCCTACGTTCATTAGAAGGTCTTGATGAAAATGTGGCCCGTACGGTTTCCCGTAAAAACCGGGCAGTCCATCTTCATACTTTTGGAACAACAAATAAGAGAAATGCTTAAGAATGGTAGAACACCATTTCATCAATAATTAAACGGGTGCTTGTGCTACACACATCCGCAAAAGTACAAAGCAGATCAAATATCATTCAGGTGAATGAACCTGGGGGCTGTAAACTCCAGGAATTTGTTAGCCTTAATCTGAAGAAGATGCCAACCGGCATTTGGGTTTAGGTTTTGAATGGTTTGAGTGCGTTGCTCTCAGGAATTGTGGGGATTGTATCTGGTTCGTTTCCATCAACCAGCTGGAACAATCCCCCTTTTCTATTACGATAAATCCGCTTAATAACCTTAAAGAAGTTTATCCCGGAACGCGGTGAAGGCTTTAAACCAAAAAAGCACTCCGAAGAGTGCTTTTTGTGGTCCCGACGAGAATCGAACTCATATCTAAAGTTTAGGAAACTTCTATTCTATCCGTTGAACTACGGGACCAATACTATTTGATAACGCTGCCGTTGTTGTGCTTATCAACAGGCGCCACAAAAGTAAGTTTTCCATCCGAATTTTCAGACATTAATATCATTCCCTGAGATAAAATTCCTTTGATCTCCCTGGGTGCAAGATTCACCAGCAAACTCACCTGCTGGCCAATGATTTCCTCTGGCTTATAATGTTCTGCGATACCAGACACAACAGTTCTGGTATCAAGACCAGTATCGAGCGTCAGCTTGAGCAGCTTTTTAGTTTTTTCAACCTTTTCCGCAGCCACAATCGTAGCTACGCGAATGTCTACCGCGCTAAAATCATCGAAGTTAATATTCTCCTTCGCTGGTGCCGCTACCGCATTTGCGAGGGTATTTTCGTCCTTACTTTTAGTCAGCTTGTCTATTTGGAATTGCACCTGCTCATCTTCGATCTTTTCAAACAACAATACAGGCTGATTCAGCTGGTGTCCGCGAGGTAATAAGTTCATCTGCCCCGCATGCGCCCAAAGGTGACCACCGTAGTTCAGCATCTTCATCAGCTTGTCTGCAGTGAAGGGCAGGAAAGGCTCAATCAAAACCTCCAGGCTCGCAACGATCTGCAAGCTGATGTTCAGGATGGTTCTAACACGATCCTCATCCGTCTTAATCACCTTCCATGGCTCCATATCTGCCAGATACTTGTTACCCAAACGGGCAACATTCATCACCTCCATCAAGGCCTCTCTGAAGCGATAGTTTTCAATTGAAGCACTAATCTTTGCTGGATATTGTGCCAGCTCGTCAATCACGGTCTGATCTTCGGGCTTTATTTCCATGATCATTGGCACCTTACCATCAAAGTATTTGTGGGTAAGAACCACTACACGATTGATAAAGTTACCCAATACAGCAACCAGCTCATTGTTATTTCTGGCCTGAAAATCTTTCCAGGTAAAGTCATTGTCTTTCGTTTCTGGTGCAGTAGCTGTAAGTACGTAGCGAAGCACATCCTGCTTATCAGGGAACTCCAGTAGATACTCATTCAACCATACCGCCCAGTTTTTTGAAGTCGAGATCTTCTGACCTTCCAGGTTCAGGAACTCATTGGCAGGCACGTTATCTGCAAGGATATATCCGCCATGTGCCATCAACATCGCTGGGAAGATGATACAGTGGAATACGATGTTATCTTTTCCAATGAAATGTACCAGTTTGGTGCTGTCATCTTTCCAATATTCTTCCCAATTGCCCTTTTCTACGGTATTCTGATTGATGTAGTATTTCTCCGCTTTCGGATTCCATACATCAAGCTTCGCGTAATTGAAAAACTCTTTTGTTGCAGAGATGTACCCTATCGGTGCATCAAACCACACATAAAGCACTTTTCCGGCAGCATCCTTCAATGGCACCTCTACACCCCAGTCCAGATCTCTAGTCATCGCACGTGGCTGCAAACCGGCATTTAGCCAGCTTTGGCACTGACCATATACATTTGGTTTCCACTCCTTGTGGCTTTCGATGTATGTTCTAAGTTTATCTTCATACTTATCCAGCGGCAGAAACCAGTTTTTGGTTTCCTTGCGTACAGGAGGCTCACCAGATAAAGTAGATTTTGGATTAATCAGGTCAGTAGCATTCAAGGTGCTTCCGCAGTTCTCACATTGATCGCCATAAGCATGCTCAAAGCCACAGCGCGGACACGTTCCGGTGATGTACCTATCAGCAAGAAACTGCTGCGCCTTCTCATCATAGTACTGCTCGGTAACTTCTTCCGTAAACACCCCCTTGTTGTACAGGCTTTCAAAGAAACCCGATGCCGTCTGATGGTGTGTTAATGATGACGTTCTATGGTAGATATCGAAAGAAATTCCAAACTCCTGAAAGGAATCCCCGATGATTTTATGGTATTTATCGACAACCTGCTGCGGCGTGATGCCTTCTTTTTTTGCTTTTAAAGTAATGGGAACACCATTCTCATCCGATCCGCAAACAAATTTCACATCACGCTTATTGGAGCGAAGGAAACGTACATAAGTATCTGCCGGCAGGTAAACGCCTGCAAGGTGACCAATATGTACGGGACCGTTCGTATAAGGCAATGCAGCCGTTACTGTATATCTCTTAATTTTACTGTTATCCAAAACTATTTTTATTAATTTGTCAAAGATAAGTGTTTTACCAATGATTAAACAGCCGCCCTATTTAAAAAAAGGTGACAAGATTGCTATAGTAAGTCCTGCGAAAAAACTACCTGGAAAGATAGATGAAGGGATAAAAATTCTGGAAAATTGGGGTCTGGAAGTCGTGCTAGGTTCCAGTGTATATGCTGCCGACAACCAATTCGCCGGTAGCGATGAACTTCGTGCAGGAGATCTGCAGCAGTTCCTGGATGATTCGGAGGTAAAAGCGATCATTGCGGCGCGGGGCGGATACGGTACCATCCGGATCATTGACGAGCTCGACTTCAGGAACTTTTCCAAGCACCCGAAGTGGATCGTAGGCTTCAGTGACATCACAGTATTGCTCTCGCACTTACTGGCACAGCAAAATACCATGAGCATTCATGCACAAATGCCCTATACCTTCCCGGATGCCACACCAGAATCCCTGGAATCTTTAAGGAAAGCTTTGTTTGGAGAACCAATAACCTACAAGTACAAAAGTACGCAGCCAAATATAACCGGGCATGCAGAAGGCATCCTGATCGGAGGAAACCTGATGTTACTTGTTATGTTGAGCGGTTCGGTATCTGAAATGGAATATACGGACAAAATCCTCTTCCTGGAAGATGTGGGCGAGCAGGAATACTCCATAGACCGCATGATGCGGATGCTTAAACGCAGCGGCAAATTGGCCAAACTCAAAGGCCTAATCGTAGGCGCATTCAACGAAATTGAAGAAGAAAAAATCCCATTCGGAAAAAGCCCTGAAGCGCTTATCTATGAGCTGGTGAAGGAATATGACTATCCCGTTTGTTTTAACTTCCCTACAGGGCACATCGATGATAATAAAGCCTTAATTGTTGGCAAGCAAGTGCAGCTAATTGTATCCGAGACTCAAATAAAACTAAAAATGCAGTAGCTATTAACTACTGCATTCTTCATCTTAAAAAAGTTTGTCCGTTTTAAGAACCGCCCTTTTTATTTGTCAAATTAATAACCTGGGTTATTTGGTTTCAATAATTCATTCACATCCATCGCAGCTTGAGGAATAGGAAAGATTTCGTCATTAACAGATCTGCCTTTAGCCTCTAGATACACAGTTGCCATAGATTTAGATGGGTTGGTCGGCGAAGGTGTTCTTCTTAGATCCATCCATCTAGTGCCCTCGAATGCAAGTTCAACTCTTCTTTCTTTGATCACATCCTCTACAGTCAAAGTGGTTAAAGCAGGTAAGCCCCTTTTCGTCCTAACATTGTTGATTGCAGCCAAAGCAACTGCATCTGTTGGGTTGTTTGAAAGTGCAAGCTGAGCTTCTGCAGAAATTAAATACATCTCCGAGATCCTCAGGATATAGTATGGGTGAGCACCTGAGCCCTCTGGATCCTTATACTTTTGGCTGTACCAGCCAGCATTGGCTAAAGGAGCCTGTATTTGAGTAATTGATGCAGCTTTACGCTGGTCTCCCGGCTCATAGGCTGCAACTAGTGAAGCATCCACAGGAAGCTCAGCTCTACCCCCGCCCGGCATAGAAGGATGTTGAAGGAAATAATACAATGAATTTGATCCCTCAGTAGCAGTAAACACCAATTTAAAAATGTGTTCCGTAGACACATAAGGAGGCGCAAAAATCGAATTATAATCGTTTGCTAGAGCGAACCTGTTTGAAGCAATAACTTCATCTGCATTTTTCTTCGCGTTTGCATAATCCTTTCTAATCAGGTAAACTCTTGCAAGTAAGCCTTTAGAAGCTTCAATCGAAGCAAATTTGCTGTCGGTAATAACACCACCAGCTTGAATGCTCAAATTCAAATCTTCAATGATCTTCGCATAAACCTCATCAACTGAATTCCGCGGAATTTTAACAACATCGCGATTGTTCACGATAGGAACGGCTCCAAACAGCGTCACTAGCTTGTAGTAAGCATACGCCCTAAGAAAATGTGTTTGTGTCAAAAGCGACTTTTTAACCGGCTCCGAAAGGGTTGTAGAGTTGTTGATGATTTCCAACAAATCGTTTGCGCGTTGAATTACGACATAAGGCGCATTGAAGTAGCGCTGGGTAAGAACGTTGTTAGGCAGTATAGCATTGTTATCGATCTCTCCATTTTGAAAGAAAGTAGCGCGGTATGCAAGGTTATCTGCAGATAAATCCTCTACAGCGAAGCTCAGGTAAAAGTAGCTTGTATTTCCCTCCTGTAAACCATCATAAACACCGTTCATCAGCTTTTGTACGTCTGCTGATCCTACTGTTTCCGGAGATAAGGAAGATGTTGGTTCAATATCCAACTGTTTTTGGCACGATGTCATCAAAGAAGCTAAGACAATCGCGGATAAAATTATTTTGTTTTTCATTTTTTTCTTTTTACAAGCCAATATTGACACCAAACATTAGCGTTTTAAACTGTGGAATAGCACCCTGGTCAACACCCGTATTTGCTACCGTAAATTCAGAAGACACCTCTGGATCAAACCCACTGTACTTGGTAAAAGTAAGGAGGTTCTGACCTGAAACATATACTCTTGCACTAGAAAGTTTAGCCTTTTCAATCAATCCTTTTGGCAAGGAGTAACCTAAAGAAATGGTTTTCAATCTGATGTAGCTCGCATCCTCTAAGTACCTAGATGAGCGTTGAGTGTTATAGGTACCTCTGGCACCACCTACTGCTCTTGGATACTTCGCATTTGTATTTGAAGGTGTCCATCTGTCATCAAAAACTTCTTGCGCTACGTTCGTCGCGATAGCCGTTGCTGAGGCAGCGGCACCTAAACTTCCATAACCACCAGTTCCTTCAGCAGATAAATTGTACAGGTAGTTACCTGAGGAATATTGGAACAATACATTTAGATCAAAGCCTTTGTAAGAAACGGAGTTGTTTAATCCACCATAGAATTTCGGAAGTGGACTTGCAAGGTATTGTCTATCATCGCTATTTATTAAACCATCTTTGTTTAAATCCTCATAGGTCATGTCTCCTGTAGCTTGGTCTACACCTAAAGATTTGATCACGAAGAATGCGCCAAGTGGATGGCCCACCGCTGAACGGGTCACGAATGATCCATCAATAGGTTGATCGTTGTAGAGCTGCGTAATTTTGTTTTTGTAAGTTGAAATGTTGAATGATGTAGTCCATTTTACTGCTCCAACTAAATTATCACTGTTAATATTGAAATCCCAACCTTTTCCGTTCATTGAACCAACATTCTCGAGAATAGTAGAAAATCCGGTTGTTGTAGGAATAGGTCTGTTGATTAGCAGGTCTGTGGTCTTCTTGTTATAGTAGTCTGCGCTTAATGTAAGTCTGTTTTTGAACAAAGAAAGATCTAAACCGATATCAAACTGTGCTGTAGTTTCCCATTTAAGGTCTGGACTACCAATTGCATTTAAAGCGAATCCTGGCTGATCATCATAGTTGTAACCTGTACCAATTAGACGACGTGAAGCAAAGTTACCTATACCTTCCTGATTACCTGTTAAGCCGTAACTAGATCTGATTTTTAAGTTGGAAACTACATTATTGTCTTTTAGGAATTCCTCTTCACTGATTACCCAGCCACCTGAAACAGATGGAAAGTATCCATATCTTCCTTTAGTAGGGAATTTCGAAGAGCCATCCCTTCTAATTGATGCACCTAATAAATATTTGTTTTCCCAAGCCAAGTTCAAACGACCTAAGTAAGATTCAACTCGGTAATTTGTAAATGCAGATGTTCCACCCACGATCTTAGCCGCAGAAGTTAAGTAAGGTGTCTGGTTTGAAGGAAAGTTTTGACCATCAACGCGGTTGTTATCGCGATTGTTCCATTGAAATTCATAGACCAATGTCGCATCTACAGTAAACTTATTATCTATGAAGTTTTTCAAGTAAGATAACGTTTGTGTAGTCAAGTAATTTTGAGTTTGAACATATCCACTACTTGCAGCACCATTTGATCCCATTCCTGATAAAGAGGTTGAAGGATCAAAAGTTCTTTGATCAAGATAAGAATAGTCAATACCAACTGAAGATCTAAACTTCAATTCAGGTAAAATTCTCACCTCTGCATAAGTTGCATTAAAGATGTTTCCAAGTCCGATGTAGTTTTTTGACTCAAACATATGAACTGGATTATTGAAGTCATTTGAGGCAAACGTACCGTCTTCGTTGTAGATCGGCTGGTCTGGACGCGCAATTAAAGCTCTTGGAAATGGAGAGAATATACTGTTATCCACTGGCGTTTCTGCGCGGTCTGATTTAGAAATAGCAATGTTACTTCCGATCTTTAAAAAGTCTGTAACTTGATGATCTACACTTAGACGAATCGCATATCTTTTGAAAGAACCATTTAAGAGCTTAGAATCCTGATTAAAGTAGTTTAGAGAGGAATAAAATTGCGTTTTAGCATTTCCACCAGAAGCAACAGATAATTGAACATTCTGAATCATGGACTTAGAACGTTGAATTTCATCTAACCAATTAGTATTGGCCTCAGGATTATCAATCTGAGCTTGCGTAAATTTAAGAGGTAAAGCTGGAGTATTGTTTGCTAAAGCCTCATTATACATTGTTCTGTAAGAAGATGCATTTAAGAAGTCCTTCGAGCCAGCAAAATCCTGGTAGCCATTGTAAGCATTTAAACTCACAATTGATTTACCTGATGCAGAACCTTTTTTGGTCGTAATTAAAACAACACCGTTTGAACCACGTGATCCGTAGATCGCCGCCGCAGAAGCATCTTTTAAGACCTGAACGGAAGCAATATCCTCACTGTTCAAGTTCGCAAGCGGCGAGATACCTGCACCTGCCGAACTTGGTGTAGAAGTGTTATTAGATGGCAAAATCACACCATCGATAACATACAAAGGATCATTCCCTGCTTGAATTGAAGAACGGCCACGCACGTTGATCTGGATCGGTGATCCTGGACGACCGCCACCAGATGTTACTTGAACACCAGCTAACCGGCCTTGTAAAGCCTGTGAAACGTTAGCTACCGGCTGGTTTTTTATGTCATCACCTGAAATACTTGCAATGGAATTTGTCACCCTTCTGGTGCTTTGAGTTCCATAACCTACGATCACAACATCACCGAGTTGTTGTGCATCAGATGCAAGTGACACGTTAATTGTACCGCTGCCGGTAACTGCTCTTTCAACCGCTGCATAACCAACTGAAGAAAATGTCAAAGTTTGTGGTGCCGTTGCTGGAATTACAATCGAGTATTTCCCGTTCGCACCTGTGATTGTACCGATTTTGGTACCGTTTACCTTTACAGATACTCCAGGAAGTGGTTGACCATCATCCTTTCCAGTAACTGCTCCGGTAATTGTTTTATCCTGTCCCATCGCAAGTGCAATTGAGAAGAACAAGACAAACATACTTAGTAGTAGTTTTTTCATAAACAATAAATTAGATCTATTAATATAATATTTATTGAAGATACCAAAATGATCAGAATTACACACATAAAAGTAACAATTTACCCNNTTTACCCTTTTTTAAAACAATTTATCATTCCTAGTGTTTAGAAGCTTTCGACACCTGATTATCATCAATTGAGCAAAAAACCGCTATTTATTGTAATCACAACAACAATTAGGCGATTACATTAAACAAAAAAGGTGTCTGGTTTTCACCAAACACCTTTCAATTTTTATAGCTTAAATATTAATAACCTGGATTCTGTTGATCATTAATCAGTGGATTAGCATTCACCTTTAATAATGGAGATGGCCACAAGAACCTAAAGGCAGTGTATGGAATAGCAGCCCTACTTGGCCTGAAGAGTGTCCTGACGTCAAATGCTGTTCCGGTTGTAATCTGACCTAGATTTAATCTCGTAGGGATACCACCAATACTGTATCTCGTCTGATGCTTGTGCATTGTTTCGCGCGCGTGCGTCTGCTTCTACTACATTCAACAACACCTCTGCATACCTGATAAGTAGTGCCCGATCTGTTTGGTAATCGGATCTTTGTATATGCTTATATAATACACCTTTCTCTTCAACTTGAATGGAAGGTTTCCTTAAGGATAGACCCATTACCATTCGACGGAGGAAATTTGATACTGATCTATACACTATCAATACTAATACGAGATCATTATGCCTATAAACAAAGTAGTCCCAGCCCGAAAGCTGAGACTACAGTAAAAAGTTCGGTGTTTGAACTTCCTTTTCAATTATGTACTCTAAGTTACCCTATTCAGCAGCAATGGCCACAATGATGGTACCAAAGTTACCACTAATTGTTCCCGTACTAGCTGAAGTAATTTTCAGAGGAAGCGCATAGGTTTGTCCAGCCACGTAGTTATTTGTATTAACCGGAACTGTAACATCGACACCGGTTTGACCTGAAGGAATAACAACTGTAGCAGGCAATTTATACCAGTCTGTCGGTATCAAATTGTATTTTTTGTTAGCCTGCGTATTGTGAGTAGTTAATGACGCAGGATCAACAGCTAAACCTACAGTCACGTCTGTCGGGGCTGGTTTACCAGTACCAACATAACTGATCCTAAACTTAAGAGGTGATTCCGCCCCCTTTGGCAGGGTTAGCTCATAACGTGCTAATCGTACACTCGCCGTAGCAGAACTAGAGGCAATTGGCCCTGGGTTCGAGAATTCTATAATAGCACCTGCGCTATTGTCCGCATCTGGTCCAACCAGATCTTTGGACTTAAGGCAAGAGCTTAGAAGCACCACTGCAGTAGTCAAGAGTGCTATGCTTTGATATATCTTTTTCATTTTCTGTAATCTTAATTTAGGTAATCTTATTTCGCCCAAAATATTTTGGTTGAATACTTATTGATGTCGCTTGGAACATTTGCAGAGTTATAAGTGAACTCTGTACTTGGATAAAGTAAACGAGTAGGAAGTCTGTCCGGCGCAGTAGATTCGGTTTCAGTTGAAATAAACGTCTCCACAGCAGAAGCACCAACCGCCGTATTGTTCCTTGGATAGCCAGTACGTCTGTATTCATTCCAAGCTTCATCACCAAAGATTAAGTTAAGGGCAATGTACTTTTGTGTGATGATTGCTTCAAGTTGTTGCTCGGGACTCGCAGCCAAGTTGATGTTTGCGAGGTAGCTGTTTGCATTAGCAGCCTGATATGCTCGCGCATCAACATCAGGCGTTCTTCCGGCGCCTAAAGCCCCAGTACTGTTTTTATACAGATATTTAAAAGACTGCTGAATACCCAGATCGAAATAATCTTTCACATTTCCTGCTACCAAACCTTTCAATGCACCTTCTGCTTGTAAGAGGTAACTGTCAGCTGCTAGGAAAAATGGCTGGGCAGCATCAGGGCCTTTGAAAATACCCACAGATTCATACGAGGTTGCTGACGTTCCTTTAAACCAAGAATTTGGTACAACACCACGTCCAGCAGTTGATAACTGGCTTCCAAGTTGATTAGTGGGTGTTTCCAATCCTTTAGAATAAGTGACATTAGCACGAGCTGCGTCAGTTAATTTTTTTCCGTCATAGAAACCCATCACGAACGGTGTAGGTACATACTGTGCACCTGCCCCGATTGCAGCGCCTGCAAATGAGTAAGTAAACATATTCCAACCTGGGTTCTGCTTACCATTACCCTTAACAAAACCTGGATTAACCAACGCGTCTTCTGTCAAGAAACCGGCAGGATCAAAAGTCTTGTTTGTAAAGGCTACCTTATCACCTGCTCTGAGAATCAAGCGTAATTTTATCGTATTAGCAAGCTGTATCCATCTTGTTATTTCAGCATCATTTGTAGTTCCACTTGCAAACATAACATCGCTGGTCCTAAATGGCGTAGTCGCTGTAGGGTTTGCTTTGAATGCTGCGATACTTGCGTCACATAGATCAGCCAATGCTTTATAAACATCAGCCGCTTTGTCGTAAGCAGGGGTTACATTTTCTACACCTTTTAGCGCTTGGCTATAAGGGATATCACCATACTGATCAACTAGACGTTGGAACACATAAGCTTTTAGCACTTTTGCAGCTGCATTGTGTTGAGCATACTCAGGCTTACCTTCTGTATTATTTATAACATATTGAATGTCCGTAGCAATATCATAAGACACATTCCACAAGCCCTGCTGATCAGTTGATGAATAGTTATACGAGATTATCGCACCCCATCCACTTACACCACCACCATTGGCTAAGTATCCGGCCACTTGGGATCCATAGAAATTGTAAGATTGACCCAGCGCGTTTCCTGTAGGTGTGCTAGGTGAAACACCCCAAGTTTGATTAGCAACTGAAGTGATTGCTGCTGGCAAAACTAATTCCGGGGTACCTGCAGTTGCCTGATTTGGATTGGAATTAACATCCAGGTATTTTTTACAGGAAGAAATCGAAAAACCGACTATGCCTGTTAAAAATAAAACAAATATTTTTTTCATGATTGATTCTTTAAAAGGTTAATGATAGACTACCACCGAAGTAACGGGATGGAGGCGTCTGTCCAATTCCGTTCAGACCAACGCCGTTTCCACTATTAGTGTCTGCACCAGCATTGCTGTATTCAGGATCAGTATAAACGTTGGTGTCTGGTGTAAATATAAACAAGTTACGTCCTTGCGCGCTGATTCTAGCTGCTTTGATAAACTTGCTTTTACCTAACAATGAACTTGGAAGATCGTACGATAGGGTAATTTCCCTAATTTTCCAGAAGTTGCCAGGAGTAATATAGTTCTCGTCGATCGCTGTCCGTGGACCTGCAATTGACCAATAAGAAGGACCACCATCCTTAACGGTGATATTCGTATTTGGAACATAACTGTTTGTGGTAGGATCTAAATATGACGAATTTGGAATAACAAATCGCTCTCTGTTATAAACAGCCGTGTTATAGCCAGCTCCACTGAAATCAAGCGTTGAACCTAGGCCATTATAAATATAGTAGCCGCCGCGGTATTCAGCCAGTGCTGAAAAACTTAGGTTTTTATATTTAAGATTAACGTTAATTCCGAAGATGTCAGTTGGCGCAGCACTTCCAAACATCTGCAAAGTAGATGTTCCAGAAGGATAGCCTGTTACAGGATTCACGATAACACGTCCTTCAGGATCACGAACATAAGACCTTCCTTGCAAAACAGGGAACGGTTGACCTGCAATACCATAGGATCCTGCATTTGTTGTGTTTGATAAATTAATACTTGGAATTCCAGCTAACAACTCATCAACTTGGTTATTGTAATGACTATAGTTCGCACCTACCCTTAGCTCCCAATTTGTACTTCTAATTGGCACAACAGATAAGCTAGACTCAAGGCCTTTTGAACTCGTTTGACCAGCATTCAACAGGTATGAAGTGTAACCCGACGTGTTTGCTATTGTCGCAGTAACAGTCTGATTTTTGGTCTTGTTTGCGTAGTAAGTAACAGTTGCATTAACCCTGTCATTCAAGAATGCCGCATCGATACCTGTTTCAAATGAATAGGTAAACTCTGGTGTAATGTCCGGAGACACAATACTATTGCCGATTGTGAAAGCTCCAAGGCCATTGTAAGGGAAACCTGCACCTTGAGAAAGAGTTGAAGCTAAGCGATACGCCCCTAAGGTTGTAGATCCACCACCTAAGTTAACTAAACCAACTTTAGAATATCCTCCACGTATCTTAATGAAGTCAATTGCATCAATGCTCTTTAAGGCAGATATTGCTTCCGTAGGAATGAAAGACAAGTTCACGCTTGGATAAAAAAATGAGCGGTTTTGCTGTAATAAACGAGAGTCCCAGTCATTACGCGCAGTAGCATTTAAAAATAGGTAATTTTTATAACCAACATTCAGCACCCCATAGATAGCTTGCTGACGTGCAAGATAGTTTGCTTCAGTCGCTGTTGGAGTGTTTGTGCTATTTCCTAAGTTAAATAAGCCTGGTTGAACTAAGCCACTTACCGAAGCTTCCATCGTCTTTGCACGATCTTGGCGTAGATAACCAGCAACAACAAGATTGAAGTCAAAATCATTTACCTTTTTGCGGAATGCAGCTTGAATTTCATTAGTGATACGAGTGGTATATAATGCATTATCAGTCACACCACCTACAATATTTGATTTCTTGTAAGCCCCTACTTCAGGACGAGTTTTAATATAATCATTAAAGTTGTAAATGTCGCTGTATGATTTACCGGTATTATTTCTGGTATTAAAACCCACTCGATAAGTAACATCAAACCAGCTTGCAGGCTTTAATTTTAAATCTGCACTACCTGTTAAATAATCGTTTCTCACAGCTTCTCGATAGTTATCGATTGTGAAATACGGGTTATTGTAATAAGCATTATAATATCCACTTGGATCAGCAAAAGGATCATTCTTCCAGTCCTGAAGATCATTAATTGGCACCTGACCTGGAGTATTCAACATTTGATCATACAAATTGGATGTTTGGGTAGTACGATCATACCTGTTTTGAGCATAGCTAACTGCAAAAGTTGTAGACAAGATCGACGTTAGATTTCTGGTTCCATTGAATCTAACATTTNNTAAACTTATCTTTTGGCGTAGTACCTGATGTATTTACATATTGTCCAGACATAAACAATGTTCCCTTTTCGTCACCAGAACTCAAGGAAAGATCCGTTTGGTTAGTCAATCCAGACTCCCAGAAATCATATTTATCATTTTTCCAGCTGTAATCAGTTTGTCTGCTTTCTCCATTTGCAAGGGGTAGACCTATATCAACTATACTACCGTCAAAAGCAGGACCATACTGCTGATTCTCATAGGGAGTATAGATCCTTACATCGTTATCAGATCCTGATCCAAATTGCTTCTGCAGTTTAGGAAAAAAAGCAACCTCCTCAACTGTGAAAGTTTGTTGGGCCGTAATCTCCATTCTACCAGCTTGTCCTTTTTTAGTTCTAATAATTAATGCTCCGTTAGACGCATCTGAACCGTATAAAGCTGCACCACTTGCACCATTCAATGTGGTAACATCTTCAATGTCTTGAGGGTTTAAATTCGCTAGAACAGAATTTGGAACTATAACGTTATCCAAAACAATTAAAGCTTCGTTGTTACCAGTTAACGAGCGCATACCTCTTAGCACAATCCTAAAATTTGGGTTTGTACCACCAGTAGTTCCACTCACCTGCAGACCTGCAACCTTACCAGTTAATCCACTCGCGATGTTTGTAGGCCTAGCAGCATTCAATTGTTCTGCTTTCACTGTTGTTGTTGTTGTACCTTGAGATCTTTTAGACGCCGCTAAACCACCTGCTGTAACAACGACTTCATTCAATGCATTAGAACTTTGTGACATAATCACATTTACAGTGTTTGAGTTCCCAAGAGTTCTCGTTTGGCTATCATAACCAATGTAGGAGAATTGCAAGACAGTCGATCCATTAGGAACGCTGATCGAAAATTGTCCACTTGAGTTGGTCGTAGTTCCGGATTGGGTGCCCTGCACCCTTACTGATACCCCAGGCAACGGGAGCCCGTCATCTTGCCCGGTAACTGTACCAGTAACTGTTCGGTTCTGTGCAATTGCAGATGCTGCAACACACAAAAAGATGAACAAACTTAGTATAAGTTTTTTCATAAATTAATAAAATTTGGGTTAGTTAATGAGTTAATAATTTTTGAAGATAGTAAAACCAGAATACATCCAAACAAAATTTTTATTTTTTTTTAGAATTTCTAAACAATTAAAAGCTAACATTGTTAGAAGCGCTATTGCTACTCATTTTTAACAGATTAGGCTATTTTCCTGAATGTGCATGATTTCACAAAGGTTATTTGGATAGATTCAGCTATTTCAAAATTAATACATACTGAAAAGGCGATAGAACAGACCCTACAAAAACTGACATTAATGGATGGAAGCAATTGCTACCATAATTTATACTCAATGGTTACGAAACAACTTTTACCACCTATCTGTCCTCTCACATCACCGTTCGTTAGACAGCGGTGTGGTCAGAGAAGCTCACATGGTGGGTGGTTCCGTCTGGTCTGTTCCTTAACTTCTGTTTTATACTTTTCAGAGCCTTAAGATCAATCCGTATTTCCCAACCTTCCTTGGTTCCATAGAATGCCGGGCATATATAAAAAAAGGTCCCGGGTGCCCCGGGACCTTTAAAGACTCATATGATTTTCCTTAATTTACATCCCAAAATATCTTGGTGGTTGTCACATCGCCTCCAATTGCTGATGCCGCTTCAGATCTATTTGCACCGTTCAATGTCTGTTCATTTATCGGATAGATAATTCTTAAAGGAATAGTTAAGCCCGAAGGTGTAGTTTGTCCGGGAGGCGCAGTTGCAGCACTTGGCGGAGCCAATTTCGGGAAATCAAGACGTTTCCACTCTACCCAGCTGTCATACCCTCTGTTATAAAGTGCAATCCATTTTTGGATACCAATTGCTTCTTTGTAGTTAGATGAAGCAGTATTCAGCGCCACATCCGGCCTACTTAAATACACCGCTGCCTGCTCAGCTGTTCCACCCCAATAAACAATAGAAGCAGTAACTGCATTGTTGTAGTGGGCTTCAGCAGTACCTGGCACATTAAAACCTCTTCTACTTGCTTCCGCAAGGGCGAACTCAGTTTCTGGATAGTCAATTAACAATGCTTCAAAATCAAGTGAAGCGATTTTAGGCGTCATCGTTGAATAATTACCATAAGAGTTAGAGAAACCATAGTAACCACCTACATAAGCACCGCCTACTGTGGTAAAGAAACCTGGTCTCCGCGGATCCTCCAATGAATTTAATTTATCAATGAAAGGTTTAGCACCAATATAATCTGTTCTGCTAGTTAAAGCTGGATTTGCTGCAGTAGCAATTGGGTTATTGTTAGGCGGCGTAGACAAATACTGAAATGCAGCATTATCAGCAGCACTGGCGAATACATTTGGTGCTGCGGATTCAACGGTTGCTTTTGCTTTAGCTGCATCTTTATCTGCAAGAATCAGCCCCAGACGTAACTTGAGCGAGTTACCAAACTTCACCCAGTTCTGCATTGCCCCGGATCTGGTGCCATAGATTAAGTCTGCTGATCCAAAACCCGCAGCCTCTGGTTTAAGCTGCGCTAAAGCAGCATCCAGACGTACAAGCAGATCATTATAGATCTCCTGGGCATCGTCATACTTTGGCTGAACAATAGAAATATCCAGCGCCTGAGAATAAGGCACATTTCCAAATGTATTTACCAAAGTAGACCAGGCCATTACTTCCATAATCTCAATTTGCGCGTTCTGGTTTGCCTTAACCTCGGCGCTCAATAGTTCATCTGAAGCCAAAATTCGTTTAGCTTCTTTCAGGTCAGTTAATACGTCTTTATAAATTGCAGACCAAAATGCCTGAGGCAGAGTTCTGGAAGTCAGATTATACCTTGGTTCATCAAGATACTCTGTAGCCGTCCAATACTGAACATAAAACCTGAACACATTCGTGTTTACACTTGGGCTTGTAATTACGTCTGTAAAACTCTTTTGAGCGGAAGTAAACAACGTTCCTGCAGGAACAGCAGTAGCCTTCTTCTGGTCGACGTTGTATTCTTCCAAATTCTTGGCGCAGGAGCTCAGGAAGACAACTGCAAGTAAAATACTATATATTTTTTTCATGATCACTTCTATAATCTAAATTTAACATTGAATCCAATAGATCTTACCGCTGGGTAAGCACCAGATTGATATCCCTGAACATTACCGGATGCTAAACCATCCTCAGGATCCGCATATGGAACATTCTTATGAATGATCCAAAGGTTCCGTCCGATAAGAGACACATCAATCCCTTTAAATGCGCGCATTTTACCTACCAGTTTTTCAGGTAACGAATACGTTAATGCCAATTCTCTCAACTTAATATATCCAGCATCATAAATTGTTGATGCTCTTGGTGGATTATTGGGATAACCCCATGGAGACGTACCAGAGTTCGACACATCAATACGTTGTGTATTTGGCGTACCATCACTCAGAACGCCTGGCAAAATAACACCGCCTCCATCTGCTAACGAGTTACGTTTTGGGTTGCCTAAATCATTTAAACCGGCAGTTTCAGGATACATCCCTGTACCTAGACCATACCATTGATCTATACTCCATAGATCTCCACCTTTACGGATGTCAACAAGGAAATTAAGTGCAAGCCGTTTGTATCTGAAAGTATTCCCGATACCGCCCATCCAGTCTGCATTAGGATCACCAATGATTTCGTCGGCGCGTGAGCTTGATTGATAGTACCCATCAGCATTAACCACAGGCTGTCCGTTAACATATACGTAGTTTGTTCCGCGGATTACACCGTAAGGCTGACCGATCGCGGCATTGTATGTTACCCCACCTGATAAACTTAAAGCGTTTAATTCGATGTTCGTTACGTTTTCAAATAATGAAAGTACCTTACTTCTGTTACGGGACCAGTTCAGGTTCAAAGTCCATGAAAAATTGGGTGTTTTCACTGGCACAAGAAAGGCAGAAACCTCCACACCCTTATTTTGTACTTCACCGGCGTTCACAAACATTTTCAATGAACCTGTGGCAGTAGTCACAGGCACCGGGGTAATCTGATCAATGGTATTGGTTTTATATACCGTAACATCAAACCCTAAACGGTTATTAAAAAATGCAGCTTCAAGTCCAGCCTCAACACTTTTCGTACGTTCAGGTTTAAGATTTGCATTATTCTTGATATCCGCCATGGAGAACATAGGAATAGACCCGAATCCAGTTGGTTTAAAATAGGTATCAAATACACTTAATGGAGGGGCATCACTACCAACCTCTGCATAGTTCACCCTTACTTTACCGTATGATAACCAGCTTAAGTCTTTAAGCGCATTCGAGAACGCAAAACTACCAGCAATAGAAGGATACCAGAATACGTTCTTACCTACCGGAAGTGTTGTAGATTGGTCTCTTCTAATCGTAGCATCAATGAATACCAAGTCTTTGTACCCAAAAGTAGTACTGGCGAAATAACCATCAACAGCACGGCGCTCGTATAATTCAACTGGTGCCTCGATGCCGTTTGCAGAGTTTGAAAGCGAATACAGGTTAGGTACAACCAAACCTCCATTTGTCTTGGCACTAATATTTGTCAATCTGCTTCTTCTTAAGTTAGCACCCAACAAACCTTTAAACGAGATGTCTTCAGTGATGTTCTTATTAAAGTTTAGCAAAAGGTCAAAGTTTGTTTCCGCAAAGGTTCCATTTGTACGGCTATAAGCAGCAACGTCAGTACTGCCCACAGCAATACGCTCCTCCTGCAAGTCGAAGGTGCCATCATAGGAAACCCGACCGATCACATCAAACCAGTCATTTACCTTGTAATTCAAGCTTGCATTTCCAAAGTAGTGATCTCTGGTATCATTTTCAAAGTTCTCGTATCGGTTAAAATAAGGGTTATCTGCATAGATGGGGCTTGATCCGGTTTCATCAGACCAGTTCCAGCTAACGTTTTGTCTATTTCTTTCATAAGCCTCTTTCAATTCTTTGATGTCAGCACCAACGTTCCACCACTGGCGAAAGCCTTGATTTGGATTCAGTCCGCTATAACCGGTTCCAAAACGGCCTAAACCATCAATTTTAGAGTAATTGGCAGATGAATTCACCGTTAGATTTTTAGCAATCTCATAGGTACCTCCAAAGTTGAAAAGGTTTTTAGTGATTTTACTATTCGGCAAAACACCGGTCTCATCATTCCTGGTATATCCGATTTTATAAGTTCCTTTGTCCCCACCACCATCAATGCTAATGCTTTGATTGGATGATACCGACGTTTTGTAAAAACTTGAAGGATCATTTTCTGCAGCAACCCATGGTGTCGCCTTTTGATAATTAGGTGAAAAAGGATCTAAGGCCGACCACTGATAAACTAACAAGCTCGGGTCGAACTTAGGACCGTATGAAGCATCAGAGCTAAACTGAGGCGTCATAACCTTCCCTGTGCCAAAAGCATCACGGTACCAGAAACCTGGTGTTGGAACAGGATTGCCCTCGCCATCTTCTGCAGGCGAGTTATAGCCCTGGCCATATTCCTTTTGATATTCTATAAAGGTTGATTTATCAATCGAACCAAATGTAACCCCACTATTGATCGTGATATTTGTCGTATTCTTAGTCCCTTTTTTAGTCGTGATGATGATCACACCGTTGGCTGCTCTGGAGCCGTATAAGGCAGTGGCAGCTGCACCTTTAAGTACCGTCATGGAAGCCACATCATCCGGATTGATATCCGCGGCAGCATTTCCATAATCATAACCGGAACGTCCGGTTTGCTGATTTACCGTATTTGAACTTGCATTACTCACCGGAACTCCATCAACAACGAACAAAGCCTGGTTGTTTCCACTAATGGACTTCGCACCACGAATTACAACGTTTGTAGATCCGCCCATGGCGTTGCTTCTTTTAACATCTAAACCGGCCACTTTACCCCCTAGTGAATTTACAAGGTTGTTATTTCTCGTCATAGTGATCTCTTCGGCTTTTACCTCCTGAGCTGCAAATGGCAATTCATTTTTCTTGCTAGAAATACCTAATGCAGTAACCACAACAACGTCCAATTGCTGTGAATCTTCAGCTAGAGTCACATCAACCCGGTTTGATGCAGGAATAGAAACTTGCTGGGTCACAAACCCAACATAAGACACCTCAATTGCGGTCGTGCCACTTGCAACATTAAGGGAAAATTTGCCTTCACCGTTAGTTACTGTACCCTGTTGTGTTCCTGGTACCCGAACAGTAACGCCGGGTATTGGTTGTCCATCGGTCCTGGACTTAATTGTACCAGTAATTGCTCTGTCCTGTGCAAAGACTTGTGAGGTCAAAAGCACCAAGACAGACAAAATCTGTAATAGTTTTTTCATAAGTTAAGTGGTTAGTTGATATAATTACTTTAAGGTAGCTAATTCACCGCAGATAAATTAGGAAAAGTAGAATTTTAAAGGTAAACAACCCCAAAAAAGATCCTTTAAGGCCCTCATCTCGGTACTTAGGACATTTACCTGCCTGTAAACAGATGGAAATATCATTTAATAGCGATCATTCTTTGCCTGAGAACGTATGAACGAACGATACTCCAACCTTAGGTAGGCGAGTTTGCTATTAGGATGAGTTGGCACCCTAAAGTTCGCGCCCAAGCTGGTTCAATATTACCTAAAAATATAAAGCTTAATTCTGAAGGTCGTCCAGAAATCCTGTTTTGTGATATCCTTCAACCGTGTAAGTCACCCACATCCAACTACCTGAGGCGCTTCCTGTTCGTCAGGCCAGAGATTTACCGCCGGGTTCCGTCAGATTCCTGCTCACGAAGCACAACCCAGCCTTAAGCTAACATTTCCCACTATCAAGGCGCGCTCGGGACTTGCACCCTAGAGTCTGCGCCCATGCCGGGCGCACATAAAAAAGGTGCTGACAATGTTTTTGTATCAGCACCTTGATTTTTAACAAAAATAATTATTAACGCGTACCACCAGCCCACCAAACTGGTTCACCGTAAACATACTGTCCTGTGCCATATGCTGCTTGTACATTAGGGTTTGTTGTAGTATCATCACTACCATAAGGTAAGCGCAACGGGAATTCTTTTGTGTTTTCTAATTTGATGAAATTTTCTCCTAAACCTAGTAAGCGGCGGACGTCATTATAAGCTTCCGTAGACTCACCTGATGCACCAAAGAATGCCAGGTACTTTTGATTCATAATCTCACTTAATGGATTTGCATTTAGCAACGGTAGCACCCGTGTATCAAAGTATGTTCCTGCTTCTGTAGGCGTGATTGCTGCAGAAGTTCCGGCCAATCCTCCATATTGTGCTATAGTTGGCGAGTTAAGCGCAGCTGTAACAGAAACCTCGGTATTCGCTATTGCCGCAGTAACGGCAGCCTTCAATACAGGGGCTATCGCAGCAGTCGAATTTCCAAGTCGTGCCATCGCTTCAGCCTTCAAAAACAACAATTCGTGATAGCTCAACAACATTGTCGGGGCCGTTTGCGAAAACATAAAAATAGATGTATTGTAAAAATACTGCACCTGATCATTCTTACCGTTCGGAGCCATAAGATTGTAAGTTGGACTACCTGGAGTAACATCTGCAACTTGTTTCCAGTCTTTGTCTACAAACTCACGACGTAGCCTTGGGTCATTTCGAGCAATTAACTTATCAACCAAGCTCCGACTTGCACCTAACGCATCTCGACTCCATTGAAAATCAAAGGTTGGATTTAGATTTGTCGCATCATATTTAGCAAACGCTGCTTGCTCGGCAGGTGACGAAAACGATAGATTAACATTGTCAATTACCTTTTGTAAATCAGCATTAACATTAGCTGAGCGCTTAATCAAATGCATTGTATAACGCGCTTTCAATCCATAAGCGAATTTTAACCATTTAGCAGCAGAACCACCATATAATAAATCATTTGCACCAGGTAAAGTACCTGTTTTTTGCAAATCTACTATGGCATTATCAAGATACGTCATAATATCGGCGTATATGGCCTCCTGCTTGTCTATTTTTGGTGTAAGGGTTAATTTATAATCTCCTGCTTCCGTCCATGGCGCATCTCCATATAGGTCCGTAATCAGAGCTAGGTTATAGGCAACCATCACTTCACCGATTCCTTTTGTTATATCATTCCCAGCTTCAGAACCACCTTCTGAACACTTAGCAACAATCATTTTTGCATCTTTAAGCGTAGTATAAAGTGTACTCCAAGGATTGTTAAACGTTGAAGCAGAGGTAGGTTGTGTGATCCTCATCTCAGAATAATACATTTGATTGTGTACGCCTACTTCATGTTCAACATAGGTTGAAACATAGGTATTCACATCACCTCCTGAATTATTAAAAGCCGTTCTTGTTATAACATCGGTTAGAATAAATTTAGAAAGCACATCAGGCGGATTATTCGTGTCCTTGTTTATGTCGTCTAAAGTATCTTTAGAGCAACTTGCGAATACTAAGGGGAAAGCCACCAGCATCCAGCTATATTTTTTTATGTTCAATATAATTTTCATCTTCAAAATCTTTAGAATTTAACATTTAATCCAAAGCCATAACTAGATGTTGCTGGCAATGAAAAGCGTTCGAATGCCCCAGCCATGTTTGAGTTACCCTGGGATGTTTCTGGGTCAATACCTTTAAGTGACGACCACACTAATATATTCCTTGCAAAAGCATTTAAATCTACTCTGAGCCCTTTTGAACTATATACTGGATAACCTAAAGACACCTCACGTAATTTGATAAAGGAATTATCATATATCGATGACTCCGAAATACTATTTACAGTGGAGAAATAACCTTCAGCATCTTCACCTGCAATCATAATGTCATTAGGTGCATAAATTGCGTTACCACTGGCATCAGTTCCTGTAACTTTCACCGCTGATTCGGGGAACATAAATGATGTACCTGCCCTCCGCAGATCAGCAGAATATTGGCTGACGCCGTAAAAGTCCAGTATGCCTGCAGTTCCACTATACATCTGTCCGCCTTGTTTCCAATCTAATACAGCAGAGATTCTAAGTTTGTGTATTTCAAAGGAAGTGTTGAACCCTAACAGGAAATCTGGAGAAACACGACCAATGACCTTCTCCTCACCTGCTTGCGGAAGCCCGTTTTCGTCAACTACAATTTGACCAGCCTCATTTCTTAAATACGAAATTCCATAGATCGTTGGAAATTTCTCGCCGATACTAGCTCTAACCTGAGGCTCAGTAAATCCACCTAAGAAAATGCTATTTACACCTGGAGCAAGCTCGTCAACATAGTTGTCGATCTTAGAAAAGTTAAATCCGAAATCCCACTTAAAGTTATCTCTATCAAAAGGCTTGAAACTCAACGTAACTTCATGTGCATTCGTATGAATTTTACCTCCATTTGTCATGAATGAACCGGAGCCTGTCGAAGCTGCCAGAGGAACCGCGAAGATTTGGTCAACCACATTCTGACGTGAGAATGTATAACTTAATGAGGCTACGCCGCCAAAAAAAGTCAGGTCCGTTCCAAGTTCGAAAGATGTAGTATTTTGTGGCTTCAAATTTGGATCGTACACAGTCGAATTGATCGTGTAGGCTGAAATGCCACCAATTGGATAAAGGATAGGCGTACCTGAAGAGAATCCACCTCCAAAACCAGGGACACTGAAGCTTGACGGCAAATAAGTCCCGGCCTGGCCAACCTGGGCTACAGAGGCCCGAAGTTTACCGTAAGTCACAACATTGTTTTTAAGTGCCTCCAGTTCTGTAAAGAGCCAGCTCAACGAAGCTGAAGGATACCAGAATGAACGGTTATCCCTAGGCATAGTTGAGATAATATCATTTCGACCAGTAACGTTCAGGTAAAGTTGATTTTTATACCCTAAAGATGCATTCGCAAATGTACCAAATGTACGTCTTTTTAAGTATTCACCCGAAACGCTATAAATGGATGCATTATTTATATGGTTAAAGCCGGGAAAGTTAAAGTTTGATCCATATCCATAGCTATATTTACTATCTCTATTTATAAACTCATTTCCCACCAAAGCATCAAACACAAGATCTTCATTGATCTTCCAATTATAGCTTGCTGTAAACAAGGAGTTCATTTCATTTACGGTATATGCATATTCTGAAATCTCTCCAAAACCATTTGCATGTCCGTACCCAAATAGGTCTTTATAATTAGTTGTATACGAATCTGCTCCGATCTGGTATTTTAAGTTCAGTTTTTGATTTGAAGTACCCAATCCAGATGAAAACTGAACAAAGCTGTTACCGAAAAAACGCTGATTCTTTTCAAGAAATTCGTTGTTCTTAACTGCCCAGTACACGGCATCAAAGCCACCAGTGCCGCGGTAGGTATTTTGAGTATATGGATCCCCTTCAATGTTAGAAGGGATTCCAGCTAAATCATAACTCGCTGGCGCACCATATAAAGTAGCTACGATACCATTGTTTGCTGAAGACTGTTTTGTAATCTTAGAGTTCACTAAGTTACCTGTAAATCCAGTGGTCCAGTGATCACTTAATTTCGCTTCGGCAGATAACTTCGCATTATAACGGTTCAAACCAGTTGATGGGATGATACCTGAGGAATTTGTATTCCCAAATGTGAATGCATAGCTTCCTTTATCAAACCCTTGTATAACATTAATCGAATTAGAGTAGGTACGACCTGTTCTAAAGAAATCTTTTGCGTTATCATAAACCTGTGGTGTCGCCCATGGATCTAACCCAGCTAATGCACGCTGGCGCACATAATACATCCCTGCATGTTCTGTTGAGCCGTTAGTAAAGGTATTATCCGTATTTCCTCCATATGTGGGATCATTTGGCAGTTCACTGATCAATGGGCCCCATGAAGTAGAAGCTGTGGGATTAAATTTACCTCCAGAACCTTGTGCGTACTCTTTTTGAAAATCCGGCAATACAGCCACTACATCAAAAGAGGTGTTTGTGTTGAAACTGATTTGTGGTTTGCCCTTTGCAGCCCCTTTGCCAGTTTTTGTAGTAATTACAATAACACCGTTTGAAGCACGCATACCATACAGGGCAGAAGCAGCCTGACCCTTCAAAATATTAATTGTTTCAATGTCATTTGGATCGATGTCAACGCCTCTGTTTGCATAATCTGAACCTGTAACCGAGTTCCCCGTACCTATATCAACGGCAGAGTTAATCGGCATGCCATCAACTACATAAAGCGGTGTGTTATTTCCAGTAAACGACCTTGAGCCCCGAATCGTAATCTTCGAAGAAGCACCTGGCATACCAGAAGATGGGACAACCTCCACACCGGAAACCTTACCTTGAATTGATCCTGCTAGACTTGTGTTAGCACCACTGGTCAGCTGTTCTGAACTTAATTCCTGAGTGGAGTACCCCAAAGATTTTTTTTCCCTTGATATACCTAAAGCAGTAACTACAACTTCACCAAGCATCTCTGCGTCTGATGCTAAACTTACGTTTATAACGTTGCCAGACGCAAGGTTTATGGATTGAGAAGTATATCCAATTGAACTAAAATTTAGTCCAGTTGCACCTGAAGGTACAGCTATAGAGTACCTTCCTTCACCATTTGTCTGAGTTCCACCCTGAGCACCTACGAGCCTGATGCTAACTCCAGGAATGGGTGCTCCATCTTCTTTTCCTGTCACAGTACCTGTGACTGTGCGTTGTTGTGCCATTGCAGATATTGCAAACAGCATTAACATGCACAAACTTTGTAAAAGTCTTTTCATGAATAATTGAGATTTGTTAAATTTTTGAGTAAATATTCCTTAAAGTTACTAAAAGTCAAATGGTAATAGGAAAAAATATTGGTTTTTTAACATTCGCTATGTTATCAACACTATCACGTGTGTCAAACCTCTTTTTTTAGCCTTAAAATCAAAATTTGCTTATAGGAGATGTTAAAATAATTTACGACTCCCTACATGCCCGAAACGGAATGTGGACAGCCAATTTTGTAGTTTCTAATGTGCCGTTAATTGTCTTTTTTGTAGAGATTTCAATTGTTATAGATTTAATAGTCTAATTTACCTGTTCAAAAAGCCTTTGCCAAACCCATATTGAAAATGGGTTTATATAGTATAAGTTGTCACTAGAGCTGTTTACAACTTGACGCATTAAAGGGAATAAACCTCACTAAAATTCACAAGTTTGTTGGTCATGCTGTACTTTTACATGCACAAACCCGACCTGTACAATGGAAATCATTGAAAAAATCTACACCCTTTATCTAAAACGCCGCTTAATCTGTACCGACACCCGGGCAATTCAAAAAGACTGTCTCTTCTTTGCTTTAAAAGGAGATAAGTTCGATGCAAATACCTTTGCTGCAAGTGCACTGGAGGCTGGTGCCGCTTATGCCATCATTGACAATCCAGCATATGCCACCAGCGACCGCTGCATTCTGGTAGATGACGTCCTTACCACCTTACAGGAACTGGCACGCCATCACCGCAGCCAGCTTACCATTCCTGTTATTGGATTAACGGGCAGCAATGGCAAAACCACAACAAAAGAGCTGATAAACGCGGTACTTAGTACTAAATACAAAACACTCGCGACCAAAGGCAACCTGAACAACCACATCGGAGTACCACTAACCGTACTCGCCATTGGCACTGATGTAGAAATTGCCATTGTGGAGATGGGTGCGAACCATAAAAAAGAAATCGAATTTCTGTGCAGTATCGCACAGCCAACACACGGACTGATAACGAACATCGGACATGCGCATCTGGAAGGCTTTGGTGGCTTCGAAGGCGTAAAGATCGGGAAGTCGGAGTTGTACAAATGGCTGGCCGCTTCGAAAGGCTATACCTTTATATATAAGGATAACACCATATTGATGGAGTTGATTCAGGAAACGGGCTTGAATGAGGTGGTTTTCTATGGCACAGACCCGATGAACAGGGTTTCCGGTAACCTGGAAAAGTCAGACCCATACCTCCAGATCTCCTGGACCAAAGCCGGCCAACAATACCATACCAAAACGACTCTAACGGGCACCTATAACTTTGAGAATCTTCTTGGCGCAATCTGCATTGGTGATTTCTTCGGCGTATCTGCGATCGAAATCAATCAGGGCTTAATGACCTATCAACCTAACAATAATCGCTCACAGCTTACCAAGACAGCCAGCAACCAGGTAATATGCGACTTCTATAATGCCAATCCAAGCAGTATGGAGGCAGCTTTGAAAAACCTAAAAGCACTGACAGCTGACAAGAAGGTCGCTATAATTGCAGATATGTTTGAAATGGGTGAAGCCTCTCTTGAACAACACCGGAAGATTGCAGAACTTGCCGCAAGCATGAACTTCGATGAGGTGATCTTAATTGGAAAAGATTTCTATGCGAGTAGAGTAGGTTTAAAAGGGACATTCTTTGAGCATACCCTGGCTGCAAAAACTTACCTGGAGCAGTCTCCGGTTAAAGATAGCCTTGTATTGCTTAAAGGATCAAGGGGAATGGCTTTAGAGCAACTACTGCCTTTATTATAGGCTAAAGCTGCTCAATTTCTTTGATGGATAAGTCCGTGAATTTAGCAATTTGGTCAATCGCAAAACCTTCTTTCTTCATCTTCAAGGCGATGTCCAAGGCTTTCTTGTGCTCACCTTCTGCAAGTCCTTCTGCCATTGCCTGTTCTTTCGCCGTAGACACAGCATACTCCATCACATTCTCGTTATCCCACTTGTATTTCATGCTTTGATCATACATCGTTTTTTCCTCCTTCGTCAGATTTGAATACTCAGCAATCTGAAACACAGACAAATATCATGCAAGTACTGCAATTTCGATGTTTAATCTAAAGTGAAGTCTTTAACTTTAATAAGAAACCGTGATGCCAGCATCACTAACTTCCTTAAGTGGATTATCGCGCATATTTTGCTCAATCTCCAACTCGTACTTTCCATTAGCAGGGAAATGGTAATTGGTTAACATGTTCAGCTTGTAAGTGAACAAGTTCCCAGAGCCTGAACCCAGCCACTGACCATCCTTTTCTGCAAGCTTGTACTCAAACCTGCGCGTGGTTTTCTTCTGTCCCGGTGCCTTGATATGCAGCAGTACAAAGATGTTGGAGTAGCGGTAATCGGCCGTATGGCGAAGCTTGAAATACACCGTGTATGGCTTGGTATGATCTGTGATCTCCACGCTTGCTTTGACCTTGTTCACGTAACTCCAGTTGCGCTTAGGCATGGAGACGTTTAGATCTGCCAGATTATTTGTATCGCAACCGCTGGCTGCAATACAAATAATGGCTATTAATAGAAAATACTTAATCTTATTCATCTTTAGGCTTGTCCTGAGCCGGCTTCCTTCTTCGGTTATTCCTATTTCTGTTGTTCCGGTTGCCTGCAGGTTTTGCTCCAGGCTGACCTTCAGCGGCTACAGCACCCGGTACGATAACCATACCAGGCTCTACGATAGGCACATCAACTGGCGTCTTTTTCGCATCTGGACGTCTTTGTTCCGGACGTTTACCTTCCGGTCTTTTCCCATCCTGCGGTCTGCCTTCACGACGTTTGTTTTCACCTTTCGGAGCCTCAGTACGTGCTTGATCAGGCTTCTTCTGCGCATCATTTGCATGACGCTGCTGAACCGCACGTGGCGGTCGCTCCTGTTTCTTGTTATTATTATTGCGCTGATTTTTATTTCTCGAGCGGTCATCCAGGCGGGTTAAACTATCCTGACCAACAACGTTTTCGTAATCAAGGACCTTTTCAACTGGTTTAGAACTGGCCAATTCAAAAGCCTCCTCTTTCAGGTTAACCGGTTTTTGGCCCTTTTTATTCATGGCCATGATCTCTTTCACGCGATCTACTTTCAAAGGAATCCAGTCTTCCGCATTCGGATAACTGAACCACATGATTTTCTTGAAAATATCTGTTTTCTGGTGACGGGCAACGCCGATCTCCGTTTGCAGACTATCAATGCGATCAGGAATATCTTTCAGCGCATCCAAATACGTGTCAAGTTCATAGTTAAGACAGCATTTCAGCTTACCACACTGTCCGGCAAGTTTCAAGGTATTCAAGGAAAGGTTCTGATACCTTGCCGCTGCTGTAGATACCGTCTTGAAATTTGTAAGCCAGGTAGAGCAACAAAGCTCACGGCCACAAGAGCCGATACCACCTAATCTCCCCGCTTCCTGACGCATACCAATCTGGCGCATTTCAATACGAATTCTGAAGGTCTCCGCCATTTTCTTGATCAACTCACGAAAGTCTACACGTCCTTCTGCAGTATAAAAGAAGGTCGCTTTAGTTTTATCGCCCTGATAATCCACGTCACTGATCTTCATCGATAAACGAAGATCCAGGGCCAATGTCCGAGCCTTATGCATGGTTTCCCACTCTAAGCCTTTGGCAATTTTCCATTTTTCAACGTCCGCTTCGGTAGCCTTGCGATACACTTTTCGTGTTACCTGATCCAGGTTTGTCTTACGGCGCTTCATCTGCATCCTAACCAACTCGCCGGTTAAGGAAACGTGACCGATATCATAACCGCCGGTAGGGCCTTCAACAGCCACCAGCTCACCAATTTCCAGATATATGTTATCGTTGTTTAGAAAAAATTCTTTCCTTGCACCTTTAAATTTGACTTCGATTACTTGAAACGGTATATAATTGGAGGGCATATCCAGGTTGGACAGCCAATCGTAAACTTCTAATTTCTGACAACCTCCAGTAAGGCAGGAGCCATTACTTTTGCAGCCAGAGGGGGCGCAACCGCCACCTGTAGAACAACTTCCACATCCCATAGTTAATTGTATATATATTGAGTCCCTTTCGGGAACGATTTAAATTTTATTGTTTTTACCAACTGCAAAGATACATCTAAAAAGAGTATTTTAGGATTGGCATTCCGCTCGATGTGGTAGTGCGCCAGCTCCAGCTCGGAAATGATGGCATCGGCCATGTTCAGATCAAGCACGTGGGTACTTAGCTTTCGAGCCGTATCCAGGGTACGCGGAGGCAACTTTACCAGGGCATCAGCACCACTCAGCAACAAACTACATTCTCTCAGAAAACTGATGCCATAGCGTAGAAAATTCTTTTGGTTCTCCCGGCCCCAGGCAGCGGCTTTATCTACAAAGCCCATCATTCCTGGCACATCCCCCTTGAAACCCATACGCAACCAGTCTGCAAACAGATCAGCATTGTTATTAGCAGCATTTTCGACCAATAGTCGTGCTTCAATAAGGTTTCCATCCGCTAGGAAGCTGTATTCCGCAGCCTGTTCTGTTGACAGTTGATGCTTTTCAATCAAATAATCCTGAATGTCCTGATCTGCAAGCTTTGGCACCTTGGTGATTTGTGTTCTGGATAAAAGCGTAGAGAGCATCTGGTCCTGATGATTGGCCACCAAAATAAACAGCGTATTTTCAGGCGGTTCCTCAATGATCTTCAAAAGTGCATTTGCACCCCGGTCCAGATATTCAGGCAGCCACATAATCAGCACCTTAGTGTCGCCTTCGAAGGCTTTGAAACTTAATTTTTTGATGATATCGTGACACTCTGCAATGTTGATGTTCGCCTGCTTATTTTCTGCATTTAACCTCGCACGCCAGCTATTCATATCCACATAGGGGTCCTGTAGCAACATCGTTCGCCACTCTTCCAACACATCTACGGCCACGCGAACATCCTTCGAGGCAAAGAAGGGATAAGAAAAGTGCAGATCGGGATGAATGTACCGTTCATATTTTCTGCAGGAAGAACAGGTACCACAACTATCTGTTTCAGTTTTACTTAAGCAGTTAACATACTGTGCGTAAGCAATAGCCAAACCCAATGCACCACTGCCATCACAGCTTAGGAAAAGCTGCGCATGACTGATCCGGTTCTCCTTTACGGTTTGAATCAAATGTTGCTTAACGGCCTGCTGACCTATGATGTCTTTGAACTGCATTTCCTGCAAAATAGTGAATTTTTCAGGAACCTGTAGCATCCAGCCGTTCCCGATTGAATCAACACCGGATTTCTGCCCATAAAAGCTGCTGATAAGAATGGCTATGAGAGCAGTTTGGAAAGTAGTTAACAGGGGGTTGAGAGGGCCTTGGCACGTCTCCACACTTGCCAACCCCTTGTCAACCCCCTACCAATTACCTAGCAAGTACGTCACAACACAAACGCTGTTACCGCCCAATCACCTGTACTTCAACTCCAGCTGTCTGTACCCCCTCCAAAAAGCCACTAAATTTAAATTCCTTACCTTTGCCTTTCAAATACAGCTGCTTATTGCTCATATAAAATCCTATGCCCAGAATACTAGCCTTTGATTATGGCACCAAAAGAATTGGAATCGCCGTTACCGATCCCCTCCAGATCATTGCTACCGGGCTGGACACTGTGCATCCAAAAGACATCATCGCTTACATCAGCAAATACCTCTTAACGGAGCAGGTAGAGGCTTTTGTGCTCGGCGACCCCAAGCAGATGGACAATACACCATCTGAAAGTGCACAGCATGTGGTGGGTTTTTCCAGAACCTTGAAAAAGCAATTCCCACATATCCCACAATTCTGGGTTGACGAGCGCTTTACCTCTAAAATGGCGCAGCAAGCCATTATGCAAAGTGGCTTTAAAAAGAGCGATCGGCAGAATAAGGAGCGGGTGGACACCATCTCGGCGACATTGATATTACAATATTTCATGGAAAGTCGCCGTTAATTCAAATACCAGCAAACACATGATTAACGAAGACCTGCAAAATTTACTACTACAATACTGCGAACCCGAAAGCGAATTATTGCAACGGATAAACCGCGAAACCAACCTGAAAGTGCTGATGCCGCGCATGCTGTCCGGCCACTATCAGGGGCGTGTTTTAAGTATGCTGAGCAAGCTGGTAAACCCTAAACGTATTCTTGAAGTTGGCACTTTTACCGGTTATGCAACACTTTGCCTGGCTGAAGGCCTGCAGCCGGAAGGCAAGTTATACACCTTAGACGTCAATGTGGAACTGGAAGATATGGTACGCCGGAACTTCGCCGATTCTGCATATGAGAAGCAGATTGTGTACCTTCTTGGTGATGCAATGCAAAACATTCCGCAACTGGATGAAGTTTTTGATCTGGTATTTATCGATGCCGATAAAAAGAATAACGGCGCCTATTTCGATCTCGTGATTGATAAAGTGCGTCCGGGTGGACTTATCATTGTTGACAATGTGTTATGGAGCGGCAAAGTTCTTAGCAATCAGCAAGATAAGGATACCAAAAATATTATTACATTTAATGATAAGATTGCTAAAGACCCACAGGTAGAGAAGCTGATATTACCTGTGCGCGATGGTCTATTTGTCATCAGAAAAAAATAACTATGGTTAAAAAATTCCTGTTCGTACTGCTAAGTGTAGGATTGTTACACTTTGGAGCTTCTGCCCAGACGACTCGCAATTACATCGAAGAAAATCTTCCGCTGGCGCAGCGATTGATGCGCGAAAATAACATTCCAGCCAGTATCATCCTGGGCATTGCCATACACGAGTCCGCAGCTGGGACCAGCAAAATTGCCCGCTACCTAAACAACCACTTCGGCGTTAAGGGTGAAAACAACAGCAGAAAAATCCGCTCTTCCTATAAAGGCTACTCCAGCGTTGAAGATTCTTATCACCATTTCATAGACTTTTTGCAAAGCCGTACGGCATTCAGTAATTTGTTCGCAAAATACGGCGGCAGCGATTATGCAAGTTGGGCCAAAGGGATACAAAAAGGCGGCTATGCACATAGCAAGATCTGGTCTGCTCAGGTGATTGCGTTAATTAAAAAGTACGAACTATATAGGTACGATAATGACCCGGAAGCCAGCATGCGCATGTTAGGCCCCGTTGCCCCCTTAACCAAGAAACTAAAACCCGCGCCGGTAAGAAAAGTGAAACTGATCAATGAAAAATAGAATTCTACTACTATTGCTTGCCGTGGCATTCTTTTCGGCTTGTAAAACTGCCAAATACAGCCGCAATAACCGCCAGATTGAAAGAAGTGCAACCAAAGGCAAAGGGGAAATTCCCTCCTACACTACTTTGAGCTATATCGATAAGTATAAAGATGTGGCCATTGAAGAAATGAATGCCTATGGTATTCCAGCGAGTATTACCCTTGCACAAGGGATCCTGGAGTCTGGTAGCGGCAACAGTACCCTTGCAAAATACGCCAACAACCATTTCGGGGTAAAGGTAACTTCAGACTGGAAAGGTAAAGGATACTACAAAGATGATGATCAGCGTAATGACTGTTTCCGCGTGTATAACGATGCACGCGAATCGTACAAAGACCATTCTGAATTCTTAAAACGCAAGCGTTATAGTGCTTTATTTGAGTTGGACAAGAATGACTACAAAAATTGGGCGCATGGCCTTAAACAGGCCGGATATGCCACCAATCCGAAATATCCGGACTTGCTGATTAACCTGATTGAGAAATACAGGCTGTATGAGTACGACCAACCGGAGACCGAAGCACAGAAGTTGAGACGTGAGGATCGCGTGTTTACCGAGATCAATGCCAATATTCCGCAGGAAAAGAAGAAGTTTACACCGGTGAGTGTACCGCCATCACAAAAGGTGATCACCGAATCGCAGGTGGTGGAGAAAGTTGCGCCAGTGACTACGTCTACTACAGTGGTTGATGGTAAATATTACGTGGTGACCAAAGGAGATACATTGTACAACATTTCAAAACGCTTTAACCTGACTGTAGAGGAGCTTCAATCCATGAATACGCTGCTTGATGAAGGTATTAAAACCGGACAAAAGTTGCAGGTCGTTAAATAATGTTAAACTGCCGCAGGCATCTGGCGGATCATGTAATTTTGTATTAATGAAGCTTTACTGTTCCCTGCTCCTGCTGCTGTTATGCTCCGGATTATACGCCCAGAAGAAACCTGTACAGGGCTTTGTAATTGATAAAGACAGTAAACAGCGGCTTGCTAAAGTTTACATCTATAACTCAAGAACAGACCAGGGTTTATACAACAATACCAAAGGAGAATTTTCTACACAAGCGATGATCGGCGACACGTTGTTTGCTGCATTGCAGGGCTATGCAGTAGATACACTGATTTACAATGGACAGAATTCAGTTTTCTTTCAGCTGCATCCACTGTTTATCCGTTTGCGGGAAGTTGCTATTGTGGGCAGCAAACCCATCACTCCGGAGGAGCAGTACAAAAAGAACCAGCAGGACTATAAATATGCGACAGACCGTGGTAGCTCAAAAGACCTGCTTAACCTCGGATCTTCTGGCGTAGGTCTAGGCATAGATGCCATTTACAACCTGCTGAGTAGAAAGGGCAAGAATGCCAGACATCTACAGGAAATCCTGGAGCGCGACTACAAGGAACAGCTTATTGATTTTAAGTTCAAACCTGATTATGTAAAGCAGGTATTAGGCATCAAGGAGCCTGAACTCACCGATTTCATGCAGCAATACCGCCCGAGTTATGCTTTCGTTCTAAGTGCATCAGAATATGCTTTTATTGTTTACTTGCGGAACAGTTATGCCGCATATAAGCGAAATCCGAAAGCGTTGAGATTACAGCCTTTACCCAATTTGAAGATAGACACACTTTAAAAAATTGGCTTTAAACTTTTATAAAGCCACTTTTTTGGTTTTCTTTGTAGTAATGAAGGGCTTGTATATTGGTTTATTCTTCTTACTAACGTTTGCCTCCGGGCTAAAGGCACAGGAAATCGATACCGTTCCAATTAATACCAATGATTTAAATATTCGCCTGAAACGCAGTCCGCTGCCTTCTAGAGTGGGTAATATCGAATACAAACCCGTTCAACTCACGCCTGTGATTGTTGACGCCAAAGTAAATTACTGGAATACAAGAACCTCAGTAGGTATTAACCTTAATCAAGCAGCTTTTAGTAACAACTGGACAGGTGGTGGTGTGAACTCACTGGCACTAACCGGATTGATTAACTACAAGGCGGAATACAGCCGGGAGGGCTATAGCTATGTTTCGGAGCTCATCCTGAACTATGGTAAGGTTCGAAACAAAAATCAGCTGGAAAAGAAGACCGTTGACCGTATATTCTGGGATAATAAAGCGGCGATCCAATTATCCAAAAATTGGTACTTCTTCGGTTCCCTGAGTTTTGAATCACAGTTTGATAATGGTTATAGCTTTTACAATGATGAAAATGGCTACGAGCAGCAGACCTTGCTTTCCAGATTCATGTCGCCAGGGTATTTAACAGAATCCATCGGTTTCGAGTACAAGCCGAGTAAATATTTCTCTACCAGAATTGGTACAGGTACGGCTCGTCAGACATTTGTGCTGGACACAAGCATTTACCGGACAAATCCGGCTAACTTTGGGGTGCCTGTTGGGACGAAGATCAAGAATGAGCTCGCTTTTCAGGTGGTGTCTAACTTCGACAAAGAGATTGCCAAGAACCTGAACTTAAAAATGCGTTACCTGGTGTTCATTCCCTACGATCAGCTGGATTATACCAACCACCGTTTGGATGTGGAGCTACGTGCCAGGGTAAACAAGTTCATGAACGTAACCGTTACTGGCGTGGGCTTGTATGATAAGAATACCACGGACAAGATCCAGGCAAGTCAGACACTTGCACTGGGCATGGTTTTCGTGTTCCCAAGATAACCTATTTTTTTCTATGCTTTCTGAGGTCGAGGTAGTCTACGTAGTAGAGCATCTTGATCGAAAGGCTGTTGTTCTGTGGTCCGGAGAGGATATAATCCAGATTTCTGAAGTATCTTTTCGTCAAATAGCTGTCGTTGGTCTCTGAAAGATTTTTGTAGGTGATGCTAAGCTCACTTCCAGGCGCGAATTGCCAGGTGTAGATCAGATCGATGTTAAAGACATTGTAGTTCCGGTCAGTGTTTTGCAGTTCTGGCCCATTGTAGGCTGTTAATTGGCCATCGGACTGCAGGTTGTAAAAGGATTTATTTCTTCTATCCGACCAGTAATGTCTCGCTCTTAGGTTGATGCCCATCTTGTTTGTAAAGTTGTATTTGGCATCTATGGCATTTTCGATGGTGTTGCGATCGTACCTGGAGAAAATACTTTGCTCGCCGTTGAAGGTTACCCAGCTTACGAAATTATAGCTTGGGGAATAACTGAAGTCTGTTCCAAAGCTTAAACGGTCGCTTAAACGAAAGTTCTGATAAAAATAGAGATCGTAGGTCTTTCCTTCGAACATGGTGCGTGTGCCGTAACCAAGATATCCGCCAGCATTGTAGGCTTTCGCGCGGTTGGAGTTGAGGTACATTTGTACTGCGAAGGCACCGGGGCTTTTATACAGTCCGCCATTCCTGGACTCATAGAAGTCATTTCCTTTGGCTGTCCAGTTGGCATAGATCTCCGCAGACCAAAGGTTCTTGAATTGCACGTAAGGCCCTGTTTCCAATACCAGGTTCTGGTATGCTGCAGGTTTATACCGTCTGGAGTAGTTCAAGGACATGAATGTAGCGATCTTGTAGTACCACTTGCCTGGCTTGTATATGTTGTAATGGATGGTTCCGTTTTGATCGAGAAAATTGTTGTTGGTAAAGAACCCCATGTCTGAAGGGTCGAACAGCCGGTCTGCAAAGCGCTGACGGTAGCTCCAAGTGAAGTTTCCGCTCTGCTTCCCGGTCTCCAGATCATAGTAATAGCCGCTGCGCTGATCTTTATCCGGGTTCGCGGTAATGTAGCTCATCTTGCCGGCGCCATTAAAGTAATATTCGTTTTTCTTGTCGTTTAAATTGAAGAGTATTGCTGTGACATTGGCATCGTAAGCACTTCCCTGACGAAGCACATTGGTGTTGATCAGGCTTATGGCACTATTATTCTTCAAGTTCTGATCGAGCACAAACACATTGTAATTGGTTAATGGCTGGCTCTCGATCTCCCTTCTGTTGCCTTGTGCATCTTCAACTACTGCATTCATGGAATTGGTAACGGCATTGAAAACACCAATACCGAGGCCCTTTGCTGTACGTCCGGACACCTTGGTGGCATTGATGACCTTACTTTCCAGCGGTGATTTAATAATGGTTTCTCCTTGTTGGAGTTGCCCGTTCAGGTCTTTGAAATAAGTTGGCGAAACACCAATACGGCGGCTGTAGAAAAGGTCGCCTTTATTGAACAGCTCGGTTCCCTCGGTAAAGAAGGACCTGTTTTCATTGAACTTCACTTCAAAAGGTGTGAGATTCAGAATGCGGTTATCGGATTGCACCTGCCCGAAGTCTGGGATAAGGGTCATGTCTAAGGTAAAGCTGTTGCTGATGCCGTACTTTACATCCATACCGCCGTTAAAGGAGGTTGTGGTGTTCTTTACGCCGGGTACGTTATTGGGGTAATGGTTGATCAGTGCAGAGACATAAGGAGAAAAGGACAGTCGCAAGGGTGCTTTGATGTTTTCGATGCCCACCATAGTACCACTTTGGTTCAGTAGTCCGTTTACTTTAGGGTCCACAAAATTCCAGAAGGTCTGCGAGTTTTCCATCGCGCGTTTGCGGATGAAGTTGATGCCCCAGTTTTGAATATCCTTGCTGGAAAAACGTAGTGCAGAATACGGAATCTTAATCTCGGCAGTCCAGCCTTGCGCATCCAGTTTCACTTCGCTTTCCCATACGGCATTCCAGTTTTCGTCTTCGCCACCTACCTGTGAGTATTTGGCATCGAACTGCGAACCTGCAGCGGTGACAATAAAGCCATTTCCGTTGATACGATCGAGGTAAGTATCGAGGAACACGCCGAAGAAGTCGGCATTACCAATCTGATCGCGGGAGACCAGTTCATGCGCGATGCTATCTGGTTTGGCAAACATCCGGGCGGCCAGGTAAATGGCATTGTCATCATATAAAACCTTGACTTCTGTACGGCGTTCTGCAGATTCTACGCGTCCAGGTGTAGGATTGTTCTCGATAAATCCTGTTGCAATTGGGGCATCCTTCCAGACCTCATCGTCCAATATACCATCTATTTTAGGGCTGGTATTGGTTCGCCTTGCGGGCAATTTCTTTTCTGCAGCCGGCGTTTGGGCGGCAAGTGTGGTGGATAGTAAAACAAGGAACAGTACTGGAACGAGCGATTTCATTTAAACGATTTCCCATAGGACTGCCTTATTCGGGGAATGTTGCACGAGCATTGCAGTTTTTTTAGCCTGACTACAATATTGAGCCTGGGTTTGCCGTTCCGCATCCAGCATATTGTGCGGGCACGTATGATAATTTGTGTTCTTGAGGGTTGCAAATACAATGCTTGCTGCCGATCTTGGCAATAAAAGATAAATGGGTGTAAAGCATTTACGCTCAAAAATTAATAACTTTGAGGCTACAAAAAAATTTAACAATAAGCATTAAAAGAGATGTTTGAGAATTTACAGGATAAGTTAGATCGTGCATTTAAAGTTTTAAAAGGTCAGGGAAGTATTTCGGAGATCAACGTGGCAGAGACCATGAAAGAGATCCGCAAGGCCTTACTTGATGCCGATGTAAATTACAAAACAGCCAAGAATTTTACTGACGAGGTTAAAGAGAAAGCCCTGGGTCTGAATGTACTTACAGCGGTTTCTCCAGGTCAGTTGCTTACCAAGGTAATGAACGATGAGCTTACAGCCCTAATGGGTGGTGAGGTTACCGATCTTGATCTGAAGAACAATCCAACCATCATATTAATTGCCGGTCTGAACGGTGCGGGTAAAACCACGTTTTCGGGTAAACTGGCGAACTTCCTGAAGAGCAAAGGCAAAAAGCCGCTACTGGTTGCCGGTGACGTTTATCGTCCGGCTGCGATTGATCAGCTTCAGATCCTTGGCGAGCAGATCGGTGTTCCGGTATTTGCGAACCTCGAATCTAAAGATCCGGTGGGCATTGCTCTGGAGGGTATTGCAGAAGGTAAAAGAAACAACAACAACGTGATCATCATTGATACTGCCGGTCGTTTAGCGATTGATGAGGAGATGATGAATGAGATTGCTGCGGTTAAAGCGCAGACCAAGCCTCATGAGATCTTGTTCGTGGTTGATGCAATGACCGGTCAGGATGCGGTGAACACGGCTAAAGCGTTTAACGATCGCCTTGATTTTACTGGTGTTGTTTTAACCAAACTTGATGGTGATACCCGCGGTGGTGCGGCGCTTTCGATTAAATCGGTGGTGAACAAGCCAATCAAATTCATTGGTACCGGTGAGAAAATGGAAGCACTTGATGTGTTCTATCCAGACCGTATGGCTTCCAGGATTTTGGGTATGGGTGATGTGGTTTCCCTTGTTGAGCGTGCACAGCAGCAGTTTGACGAGAAAGAAGCTGCGGAACTACAGAAAAAGATCCGCAAGAATAAGTTCGACTTCAACGACTTCTACAACCAGATTCAGCAGATCAAGAAGATGGGTAACATGAAGGATTTGATGGGTATGATCCCAGGCGTTGGAAAGATGATGAAAAACGTAGAGATCGAGGATGATGCTTTCAAGAACATTGAAGCGATTATTCAATCGATGACCAAATACGAAAGAGAGAACCCAGATGCGATTCAGCAAAGCAGACGTTTACGTATTGCCAAAGGCTCTGGTAACAAGGTTGAAGAGGTTACCAAGCTGATTAAGCAGTTTGAAGACATGCGTAAGGTGATGAAACAGTTCTCAAATCCTGCGGCAGCAGCTAAAATGATGCGCGGCATGCCGAAGATGCCTCAAGGCAAGTTCTAAGTATTTCAAAATATATTACGACGGCGCTTCCCAATTGGAATAAACTCGCATATACTAAGAGAAGTATATGCTTGTTAAAACCTTTGGAAGCGCCGTTTTTGGTGTAGATGCACTTACCATTACCATTGAAGTAAGTATTGGCGGTGGTAATAAGTACCACATTGTTGGCCTGCCGGATAATGCCATTAAGGAAAGCCTGCGGCGGATAGAAAGTGCCATACAGACCACCGGCTTGCGGATGCCCAGACAGAAGATCGTGGTGAATCTTGCGCCAGCAGATATCCGGAAGGAAGGTTCCGCTTACGACCTGCCGATTGCCATCGGCATTTTAGCCGCTTCAGGGCAGCTTGAAGATGCTTTGCTCCCGGACTATTTCATCATGGGCGAACTTAGCTTAGACGGCGGCTTACAGCCGATAAAAGGCGCACTTCCAATCTCCATACAGGCCCGTGCCTCGGGCTTCAAAGGTTTTATTTTACCGAAAGACAATTCCCGCGAAGCAGCGATCGTGTCTGAACTGGATGTTTATGGCATGAAAACACTGGGCGAGGTGATTGACTTCTTCAATGGCAAACAGCGATTTGAGCCGGTGATTGTAAATACCAGAGACGAGTTTTACCATAACGTGAGTAGCTATGAGCAGGATTTTGCGGATGTAAAAGGTCAGCAAAACATTAAACGTGCACTGGAGATTGCAGCGGCTGGTGGGCATAATTTGATCCTTATTGGGCCTCCCGGTGCGGGGAAGACCATGCTGGCCAAAAGACTGCCCACCATTTTACCGCCTTTAAACCTCCAGGAGGCACTAGAAACCACAAAGATCCACTCCGTGGCTGGTAAGTTAAATGCCCTGGACGCATTGATGACGGAGCGGCCATACCGCAGTCCGCACCACACCATTTCTGATATCGCATTGGTTGGTGGCGGGGTGAACCCGCAGCCCGGGGAGATCTCGCTGGCGCATAATGGTGTGCTGTTTCTGGACGAACTTCCAGAGTTTAAACGCTCTGTACTGGAAGTGATGCGACAGCCCCTGGAGGACCGGCAGGTAACGATCTC
>DDAD01000142.1 GCA_002333205.1 Pedobacter sp. UBA2067 | reverse complement strand
GCTGGTTGACCTCCAGCGGTGCAATGAAACTTGCAGGATACCAGGTATTGCCAGCAGCTTGAGGTGCAAGCACTGCGGTATTTTCCGGAAGCTGAAGTTCGGCCGCAAGCGGCAACATGCCCGCAGCGCTTGCACCGCGTCCATGTATCATGATCAAAGCATTTTTTGCCGATGCTATTGGTGTTCCAGTTGCACGATATTGATTGTTATTGACTTCCATTTTGAATTGTTTTAGATCTCTTCCAGATCGTTAAGTTAGAATCTGTTAATCGAGTTTTGGCAGGATGTTTTCGATCGCAAGGCGATGTTCTTCATACTGCGGTGGTAACATCAAGTGTGTTCCAAGTTCTTCCTTGAGCTCGTCTACCATGAAGCCGGGATTGTCTGTGGCAATTTCGAAAAGCACACCGCCTGGCTCACGGAAATACAGGGAGTAGAAATAATTACGGTCAATTTTTTCGGTGATATTTAAACCAGCAACCTGGATCTTATCTCTGTAATACATTAACGTTGCTTCATCTTTTACGCGAAAGGCGACATGGTGTACAGAACCTCCGGCTACGTGTCCTGCTGCTTCTCCGGGCGCTTCAACAAGGTCCACGATTGCGGCTTCCGAAATGGTGTCTGTTACAAACCTGGAGCGGTTTACCACCCGTTCTTGTAAACGGTAGCCCAAAAGATCAGTAAGCACCGCGGCAGTTTTATCGATTTTATTGCTCGTAATCGTGATGTGATGAAAGCCTCTTATGGCATGCGCATCGGAAATCTCCGGTGTTGTCCATGGCATTCTGCTGTCCTGCTGCTTAGCAACCGTAAGCTCAAACTTTAAGCCATCTGGATCAAGGAAGGTCAGATACTGCTCTCCAAATTTCTCAGCCACTTTGTTGTAGATCACATGATGGTCGTCCAGGCGCTTTTGCCAGAACTCCAAGCTGCCACCAGGTATGCTATAGCCGATTTCAGTCACTTGTCTTGTACCTCTGCGACCGCTTTGAATGCCTTCCCAGGGAAAAAAGGTAAGTATGGTGCCAGGCGTACCCTCTTCATTGCCATAATAGAAATGGTAGGTATTCGGATCATCAAAGTTCACTGTTTTCTTAAGGAAACGAAGACCAAGTACCCTGGTATAAAAATCATAATTGGTTTTAGCTTTCCCAGCAATAGCGGTAATGTGGTGAATGCCTAAGATTTGATTTTCCATGTTGTTTTGTTTTGATATTCAAAGTTAAGCCATGTATGGGAGGGAAATCTTACCATATAATAAGAAATCGGCTACTACAGATTATAGGGTTTCATAGTAGTGTGTTTGCTCTAATTAGAATTGTTACAAATAGTTTTAAAGATATTGCTTGTTTAGTTTGGATTAAATCTAAATAATGCCAACATTTGTATATAATCACATTTAATGAAGCCAAATACATACGTCCCTTCTTTAAACTGGAATAAAGTGTACGGAAATAGTTCCGGAACCATCTATCAATCCGACGAGGAGAAATGCTGGTTTATTGATTTTGCGGGGAAAATTGCACGTTTTGATTATCGCAACATTTTAAAACTAAAAAAGGCGATTTACAACATTGATATAGAGGCCTTGCTTCTTAGCAATGATAAGTCTGGAGATCTTGAAATCATCTTTATTTGCGCCTGTGATCATTGTTATGTATTGTCGTTAATGGAAATCATAGCGATCAAAGATTTACTTCAGGGTACATTTGTAATGCTGGAACTTAACCACATTATTCAGGACCGGCTGCACCGCGTAATTGCTTAATCTTCTTTAGACTGCTTCCATATTTCTAATAAAAACGTGTTAATACATTTGTAGCACTATTTTTGGTTTAAATCAGTTTTAAACACAAGGAATATGAAAGATATCATGCGCATTAAATGCTTGCTTTCTGCAGATGTAGAAGTCTTGCTAAACCAACAGATTAAAAAAGAAGCACATTCATCATCACTTTATCTTGCGATGGCTTCATGGTGTAATCGCAATGGTTTTGATTATTCAGCAGATTACTTCTTCAAACAAGCAGAGGAGGAGCGTGTGCACCAGCTGAAGTTCTATAAATATGTACTAGATATGGGTGGGGTAGCGATTTCTCCCGAAATTACCAACATCAAGAATGAATTTAACAGCTTTAGAGAGGTTTTTGAAGAAGCCCTGGAACAGGAAGTTAATATTACACAGTCTATTAAGAACATCGCAGCGCGCTGCTATAAAGAATCTGATTTTGTAACCCTTGAATTCCTGAACTGGTTCTTTAAAGAGCAACGTGAAGAGGAGTACAAAGCCAGACGTGCCCTGGAACTATTTGAAGTTATCGGTGAAGAGGGTACTGGAAGATGGGAAATCGATAAGCATGTTGGTAAAATTGAATACACCAGTGAGGCTGAATAATCCGAATAATTTTGTCAAAGAAAGATAAATCTGAGAAGAAAGATTCCAAGAAGGACCTGAAGAAGGTCCTTACTAAGGAGATTTTAAAAGATTTAAAAATTAAAAAGCTTAAGAAGAAGTGCTGTGAGAAGTATAAAAAGGGCAAACGTTGTAAAAACTGCCCTTTAAATCCTGCGCTATTTTCTTAAGCTTTATCTATATGTAGCAACCTTGGTGATTACGTTAGACTTGGCGTTCTTCCACCATCCACAGGTATACTCACACCATGCACATAGGCGGCTGCCGGACTTGCAAAAAAAGCAATAACATTGGCCAACTCTGATGCCGTACCGAAGCGTTTCAACGGTATAGATGCTTTTAATGTTTCTTTAACTTCCGCTTCAGTTTTATTTTCCTTTTGTGCAGTTCCTGCAACCAGGCTGCTTAGCCGTGCCGTTTCTGTGAGGCCAGGAAGTATATTATTTACGGTTATGTTATAAGCACCAACTTCATTGGCCAGGGTTTTTGCCCAAGCTGCAACCGCGGCTCTGATGGTATTGGAAACACCTAAGCCAGCAAGGGGCGTTTTTATGGATGTAGATATCACGTTGATGATTCGGCCATAATTAGCCTCGCGCATACCTGGAAGCACCGCATTCACTAAAAGTTGATTGTTGATCAAGTGTTGTTGAAAAGCAGCTGTAAATTCTTGTGAAGCCGCTGCTTCAATCGNNATCTGAAAAGTCCGCAACCCTATATTGATGTTGCTGACCTGCAGTAAGGGGAATTTGCGTTAGCGCATGTTGAAGGCGCTCTTCGTTTCTTGCAAGCAATATGCAGTTGGCGCCGAGTGCTGCAAGCTCGACTGCCGCAGCCAAGCCGATCCCTTGAGAGCTTCCACAAATGACAGCAGTCTTGTTTATTAAGGAAAGGTTCATAGGCTATTTGCCACTAATTTTGGCACGTTGTTGTTCAAGACGTTCACGCAGTGCATACTTCAACCCATCTTTAAGGTTATCTAACAGATTATATTGATTTTCTGCATTGTCGATCAGCGTATCACTGAAGTTAGTAAAAAAGAGATCCACCTTTCGTCGCGAGTTCCTGCCCTTTGATGGTGCGAACAAAATACCTAAGGCTGCACCTACAGCCACTCCCGCTAAAAGATTTACAATCACCTTTGAGTTGTCTTTCATCTTTGATTTAGATAAAGGCTGTTTAATGCGCTTTATGGCTGTTAAATAGCAATTTTAAGGCCAAAGCGACCAATCTATTCAGTTTGATACGT
>DDAD01000039.1 GCA_002333205.1 Pedobacter sp. UBA2067 | reverse complement strand
CGCTTGACTATCTACAGGTATCTTACTGCGGAGATGATTAATATGAATGGTTCGGTGGAACGGTAAATGCAAAACACCTCGTTTCAATCGCCAATATCGATGATGTATTTGACTTTGATAATGGGTATACCGGTAAACTACAATACTTAGTTGCACAACGCGACCCTGCACTAGCAGATCAGGCAGGTCAATCAAATGGTATCGAATCCGATAACTCTGAAAAAGCTTTTACAACGGAGCCAAGAACTCGCCCGGTGATTTCAAATCTTACATTAATCGGCCCGGGTACGCCTAGCGATGGTAAACATGAAAATGCCAACCTTTGGAGAAGAGGTTCTAAAATGGTGTTAGCAAATTCGGTATTCATCAATGCTAGATACGGGATCGACATCCGTGACAAAGAAACTGGAGATGCACTAACTGATGGCAGCTCATTAATTAAAAACAACATCTATCAGGCTAACGAAGCAGGCAAAGAGGTTATGGCAAGCGGTGCAACGCCTTCCTTCGCGAATGTAGATCTTCTTAAAACTTACCTGACTTCAAAAGGTAACCAAATCATTGATAAGACTGCTGCTGATGCTTTGTTAACCACACCTTACAACTTAACAGCACCAAACTTTACAGTAAAAGCTGGATCAGCTGCCGCTTCGGGTGCCTCATTCTAGAACATTGTGTGTTAAATAATCTAAAAACTGAAACGCGCAGCACCGAGAGGCCTGCGCGTTTTTTATTTGGGTCTGATGTATAAAGACTAAATTCCTTACATATTCTTTCCGATCTTCTCCAGCATCTCTGCAGGGATATTCTGCATATCCACCACCAGAAAACCGTCAAGGCAATCTGCAAACTTCGGATCAATATTAAAGCAAATGATCTTCGCATTCAGATTCAAGTACTGCCTTAACATGACAGGAATCTTAATATGTGATTTTTCAATCTGTGAAATTAAGCTGTCCAAATCCTTTAGACTATCACTGCTATCCACAAGAAGTTGCGCATCAATCGGACTTAGGTCTGCTTTGAATTTGTTCTTGGGTTTCACATAAGTTGCAAGATCATAGTCAAAGTGGTTTTTGGTGATAAAATCAACCATCAGCGACTTCGAGAATTTAGAGAAGTTATTGCTGATGCTCACCGGTCCGAACATGTAGCGGTACTGTGGGTTGTCCAAAAGATATTTCAGAATGCCTTTCCATAAAAGATACAGTGGCAAAGGTTTTTGCTGGTACTCTTTTCTGATCCAGGAGCGGCCAAGTTCAATGCCTTTTCTTAAGTACGGATAGAAAGGTTCTTTAATCTTAAACAGTTCAGAAAGATAAAAGCCTCTACGTCCGAATGTATCCAGTATCTGATCACCCTTCCCGATTCGATAAGCACCCACAATGAGCTGGGCTTCTTTATCCCATATAAAAAGGTGGTGATAATAGATGTCGTAATTATCCAGGTCGATTTTTTTATTGGTACCCTCACCAACCTCCCGGAAGGTAATCTCCCGAAGTCTGCCGATCTCTCTCAGGATATTCGGAATATGCGTGGTAGGCGCAANNTTCTGTCCAGACTTTAAAGGTATCCAGCTGCGCAACTTCCTGGCTAATGGCTGCTTTAGGTGTCTCCTCAATAATCGGCTTTGGTGTTTTTAGAATTTTAAACAGCCCTATCGGATTAAACAACTTGCGTTCTTCTTCCAGTGCCGTACCTAATGCATAGGTCCTTGCTCTAAGGAAGTCGAGTAATTTGTTGCTGTTGTTTTTATAAGAGATCTCATTGATGTCTATCGGTTTGCCTATGCGCACCTTAATTTTTAACCCCTTTTTATTCAGGAACTCTGAAGGTAGCTTCGCAGTGCGAAGTGTCGGATGTATAAAGCTCAGAATATTAAATAGTACGCCATTGTTACCGTGAAAGTAAATCGGCACCACAGGCAGTTTTGCACGGGCAATCAGCTTGCCAACCACCGGATGCCAGAGGCGGTCCGTAATTTCCTGCTTTTCCAATGAAAAGGTGGAAACCTCGCCAGCTGGGAAGATCCCGATCGGCGTACCTGTCTTAAGCAGGTCCAGTGTGGCTTTAATACCGCTGATGCTGGAGGAGTGCTGCACATTTTCGAAAGGGTTTACGGCAACGAAGAACTCACTTAGATTGGGAATCTTCTTCAGGATGAAGTTAACCATCACCTTAGCTTCCGGCCGTACGGTGCATAATAGCTTCACCAGAGCTAGGCCTTCAACACCACCATAGGGGTGGTTTGCTATCGCGATGAAGGCGCCGGTCTTTGGAATGTTCTTCAAGTCCTGCTCATCAAATTCAATGCTCACACCGATGGTCTCCAGGATCTTGTCTACGAATTCCAATCCTGCGAAATGCTCATTCTTCGAAAATACCTCATTGATGTCATTCAGCTTCATAACCTCCATCAGCAATGCGGCTAAACCTGGTACCCCGAGTTTATCAATTTTTGTGGCTTTCGCGAATTCCTGCGTGGTAATGATCTTCTTGAATATGGGCTTAAAGCTTTTTTCAAAAATATGATTAATAATGTGAAAACCCGGGCTATACTGTACGGCTATGCGGAAATGGATCAATACCTACTTTAATTTTACAAAGGCGGAGTTCAATGGAATTCTAACTCTTTTTGTGCTTATCATTTTGATTGTGGTGCTACCCAGACTGTATTTCTGGTTACAACCCGGCACAGCCGATCCTGTGGAACTTGCAGAAATCAAAAGCCTGCAGCTGGAGCAGCATTTCGAGGTAAAACCAAAGGATCTTCCTTTTAAGAAACGTGATCAGCACAAGAGAATACCTAAACTTTATGCTTTCGACCCGAATACCCTTAGCCAGCAGGGCTGGGAGGACTTTGGACTTTCGCCAAAGCAGGCTAATGCCATTGTGAATTATAGGCGCAAGGGTGGCAAGTTCCGCAAAATAGAAGACCTTAAAAAGATGTACACCATCCGGCCGGAGTTGTATGAGCTGCTTAAACCGCATGTGCAGATCCGGGATACCACCCGGACGCCTGTTTACCAAAACTATCCAAAAGCTACCTTTACGAAGAAACCAGTTGTTATATATGAGCTGAATGGACTCGACACATTGGGGATGCAGGCCATCAATGGCATTGGACCGGCATTTGCCAGAAGGATCTTTAAGTACCGGGAACGGCTTGGCGGCTTTGCACACCCGGAGCAATTGCTGGAAGTTTTTGGTATTGATACTGCGCATTATGAACAGATACGACCACAGATTCGCGTAGATGAGGGCCTTTTAAGAAAGATCAACATCAATACGGCCGACTTTGAAACCCTAAA
>DDAD01000023.1:3930-4210 GCA_002333205.1 Pedobacter sp. UBA2067 | reverse complement strand
GCAAACAACAAGGTTACTACTCGCGTTATGACTAACATATGCTAGCAGAAATAATTACCATCGGAGATGAGATTCTCATTGGGCAAATCGTTGATACGAACTCCGCCTGGATGGCTCAAACTTTAAATAATATTGGTATCCGGGTAAAACAAATCAGCTCGGTTTCCGATGACGAGCAGCACATTATCGATGCGCTCAAACTCGCAGAAAGTCGTGCAGAGGTGATCCTGATCACTGGCGGACTTGGTCCTACAAAAGATGACATCACCAAACGCACACT
>DDAD01000023.1:3247-3919 GCA_002333205.1 Pedobacter sp. UBA2067 | reverse complement strand
TGGAGCAGGTGTCATCCATCTTTGCAAAAGTGAACCGTCCTATGATCGAGCTCAACCGAATGCAGGCAGATGTGCCTGATGGCTGTGTGGTTGTGCCAAACCGGAATGGTACCGCACCAGGTATGTGGTTCAATGAGCATGGGAAGATCTTCGTCTCCATGCCGGGTGTGCCCCACGAGATGATGTATATGATGGAAGAGGAGGTATTGCCGAGATTGAAAGCGGCCCTGAATCTGCCTTTCATCTATCACAAAACTATTCTTACTGCGGGCATTGGTGAATCTTTCCTAGCCCTGCGGATCGCTGAGATCGAGGCCGCGTTACCTGAATATATCAAGCTTGCTTACCTGCCTAAACTCGGACAGGTACGCCTGCGCCTTAGCGGAAGTTCAAGAGATGAAGTACAGCTGCATGCGGATATTGATCGCTACTCCCGTATGCTCGCAGATGAGGTTCGCGAGTTTGTGGTAGTGGAGGATGACATTCCATTGGAGCAGGCTGTAATGGATGTCATGAAATCCAGAAACCTCAGCTTATCCACTGCAGAAAGCTGCACCGGTGGATATATCGCTCACTTGATGACCAAACATCCGGGAAGTTCTGCAGTCTTCCAAGGCGGTGCTGTTACGTATTCCAATGAGTTAAAGATGTCTGTACTTGGTGTGCAAGCTT
>DDAD01000023.1:0-3204 GCA_002333205.1 Pedobacter sp. UBA2067 | reverse complement strand
GGAATTTGGTGCCGTAAGCGAACAAACGGTAAAAGAAATGGCCATCGGTGCCTTGCAAAACTTTAAAACAAACTATGCCATATCCGTCAGCGGTATCGCGGGTCCAGATGGTGGCACACCAGATAAACCTGTTGGAACTGTGTGGATTGCAGTAGCCAGCATCCATGGTGTTGAAGCCAGGAAGTTTACTTTTGGCAATAAACGCACACAGAATATTGAGCGTGCTGCAATCTCTGCATTAACGTTGCTGCTAAGCCGCCTCAAACTAGATCAACAATAACTTCCCGAAAACACTTACATTTGCAGGGAAAACCAAATAATAATTTACCGAATTAAAATGGCTCAATACGAATTACTGTTACCCAAAATGGGGGAGAGCGTTGCAGAAGCAACCATTATCAAATGGACCAAACAACCTGGTGAGCGCATTGAACTGGATGATACCATACTCGAGATTGCTACCGATAAAGTCGATTCTGAAGTTCCTGCGCCGGTTGCCGGAACTCTTGTCAAGCAGCTCTTTAAAGAAGACGAAATCGTACAAGTAGGTGCAGTAATTGCAATCATAGAAACTGCTGATGGCGAATCGCGTACACAGCAAAGCGTTGCCGTAGAGGAAATCTCAGACCTTCCTGAAGTACCACTTCCTGCCGCCCTGACCCAAGGGGCCCAAGCTGAACAAACTTCAGCTAGTGAAAGTAACATTGGTACAGATCGCTTTTATTCGCCCTTGGTGAAGAACATCGCAGCACAGGAAAATATAACCAATGAAGAACTTAATCAGATCCAGGGTTCTGGCGCCGAAGGCCGCCTGACCAAAGACGATCTATTAAAGTATATCGCAACGCGTGATAACAGCGCTACACCAACAAATACATCGAACAACCAGACTACCGCATCTGTAAATACAGGTTCTGCAGTACAAATGCCATCCGCTTCAGCGCCAGTAGCTAAGCCGGCACCTGCTGCCGTTAGCGTTAGTGGCGGTGATGAAATTGTTGAGATGGACCGTATGCGTAAATTGATCGCTGACCACATGGTTATGAGCGTACAAACATCTCCGCACGTAACTNNTTACCAATATGGTGCTTTGGCGCGACCGCGTGAAGAAGAACTTTGAGAAACGTGAAAATGAGAAAATCACCTTTACACCAATCTTTGTAGAAGCGGTTACCAAAGCAATTAAAGATTATCCGATGATCAATGTATCTGTAAATGGCACACAGATCATCAAAAAGAAAGATATTAATATCGGTATGGCCGCTGCATTACCAAGTGGAAACCTCATTGTACCGGTAATCAAAAAAGCAGACCAGTTGAACCTGGTGGGACTAACCAAGTCGGTGAACGACCTGGCAACCCGTGCCAGGAATTCCAAATTAAAACCTGATGAAACCCAGGGTGGCACATTTACCATTACAAACGTGGGTTCATTTGGTAACATCATGGGTACGCCGATCATTAACCAACCTCAGGTTGCGATCCTGGCTGTAGGTGTCATCAAAAAGAAACCCGCAGTACTTGAAACGGAGTATGGCGATGTGATTGCCATCAGACACATGATGTATTTGTCCTTGTCTTACGACCACAGGGTAGTAGATGGTGGACTTGGTGGTTCTTTCGTTAAGAGAGTTGCCGAATACCTCGAAAACTGGGACATCAACAGAGAGATATAAAATATACCTACGAGAGATACAAAATCTAATTATAAACAAAAAGGGCCGGTAAAAACCGGCCTTTTTCATTAAACAAACAAAACTAATTAAGTATTAGCGCTTCTTCATCTGCAGCAAGCTCCAGCGCTGCTTCCGAAAAGGAGTAATCTCCCGTATGTGCGATAAAGACATCTCCATGTTCCAGAAGATCTTTATTCTTTAGCAAGTTCTCCAGGCTTACCATTCCAATTACATACTTATAATCGTTCCGGCTAAACCGTTCAACAATATCATTCACCTGCAGCTTTTCTAAAGTGCTTTCTTCTACATAGCGGATGTAAACCTCTATATTCACCTTATTGGAATGGCTTAGGCTGCCTTGACGGTGATACTTTTTGTACTCGTACCGGTAGCCATAGCGTAAAGCGGTAATGTCAGACAACACAGCCGATCCCGTCGGGTGGCCACCTGCACCTTTGCCAAAAAAGAACTGTTTATCTGCAAAGGCTGCCTGTACCGTTACACCGTTATATTCATTTTCTACATTAAACAGGAAGTCGTCTGATTTCACAAATTTCGGCAATACATAGGTAATCAATTCAGCGCTTCCAATCTTTTTCGCAGTAGGTACAAGTTTAATCTTGTAGCCTTTTTCTTTCGCATATCGAATGTCGTAATCCGAGATGTGCTGAATGCCGACGTTTAAAATATCCTCTGGTTTCAGGAACAAGCCATACGCGTGTGCAGCAACAATCGTCAGTTTGAATTTAGGATCGTAGCCACCGACGTCTAAGATCGGGTCAGTCTCTGCAAAGCCAAGATCCTGTGCCTGCTTCAAGGCCACATGGTAGTTCAGCTTTTCGTTGAATATTTTTGAAAGTATGTAGTTTGATGAACCATTAAAAATACCACTAATGCCATGCAGAAGCTCGTTGTCGTAGTACTCTTCCAGATTTCGGATGATGGGAATACTTCCGCAAACAGAACCTTCATATAGCAGTGAGGTGCCATGTTTTAGTTGTAGTTCCACCAATTCCTCGAGATGGTTGGCAATCATTTTCTTATTTGCAGAAACAACATGTTTGCCACTACTCAATGCCTTTTTAGCAANNATTTCAGGGTGATCGAAGATCTCCTGGTGATTGGTGGTAAATAACGAAGGATCAAGACTTCTTTTCTTCTCTGGGTTTTTTATAGCAATCTTGATGATCTCCAGGTTTAGATCCTGTCCAAGAATTACATCATGTAGTCCCTGGCCAACAACGCCAAAACCGAAAAGTCCAATCTTTATTTTTTCACTCATTATGCAGTCTGTATTAATTTTATAATTTTCTTATTTGCATGCTCCTTTAAAAAGATACTAATCAAGCCCGTAAGTGCCTGTGTTTCGATTAAAAACCCATCATGGCCATAAGCAGAGTTTACCAAATGGTATTTTGCGCCGGGAATATGATGCGCAATGAACTCCTGTTCGGCTACTGGGAAGAGCACGTCATTCTGAATGCCGATCACTAATGTGTTGGCCTTAACTTCGGCAAGTGCAGCTATT
>DDAD01000064.1 GCA_002333205.1 Pedobacter sp. UBA2067 | reverse complement strand
TTCTGGGGAACCCGCTGGGATTCGAACCCAGAACCACTACATTAAAAGCGTAATGCTCTACCAGCTGAGCTACGGAATCATCTCTTTTTTTGTTTCTGAAGAGGCTGCAAAGGTAGAATTATTTATTTAAGATGCTAAATAAATTTAAAAATAATTTACTCTGCTAGTTTAACGCCGGGTGCCCATTCGACAGATTTACAGGTTGGACACTTGGTACGCATGGTGGAAATCAATGTTTTAGCGACCGTTCCACAATGGCAACATACAAAGTCATCTGTTTTATTTAATTTTCTTTTGGCAAACTCTGGATCAATATCTGGTAGTACGCTCAGCCCGATGCCTGGTTCTTTCTCTTTTACGAGACTGAACATTCCATTCGCTTCTATATACAGGCGGTTTACCATACCAAGGTGATAGATCCCTAGGCTTCTCAATTGCGCGAAGATCCTTTCCTTACTAATTCGGGTGTGTTCCATGGTAGGTAGGTTTAATACACCATCCTGAACAAGCACATCGAGGTCATCCTGTGTTAATGATTCGAAATTCTCACTCCTGGATGTTCTTCTGGACACCAAATTGGTGAAAAGGATAATAACTACTGTTATCACTACCGGGGGAAGAATACCGCGGTCTGGGTTCATTAGCGGGATACCGACAGCAGCTGCAAGCGATACAACCGCGGCCATCTCATTCCGGCTAATCTGGGCTGACATGCGTTTTCCCATAAGCCGCATAGAGACAATAAGTAGTGCATAGATGAGAAAAGCCCGGAATATGAGTTCTATGAAAAAAAATGCTGGTATTTCACCGATAAGTATTCTGTTAAAATCGCTTAGACTTAATTCCTCTGGTTTCATATTTTTAGATTATAGCTTCTTCCCAATTTTCACAGCCACAATTGTTGCAGTGGCCATTTTTCTCTCTCTCTGATTCTGCCGTTCTGCCGCACATCCGGCATACGTAAAAGTGCTCATCAGCCTTCTGTTGCCCATCAAGTATCTTGTCATCTCTGGTGGGGAATAACGATAAACCCGGTTTTGGAGCATCTAATTTAAATACACTAAAGATTCCACTGCCTTCGATGTAAACCCGCTCTACTTCGCCCAGGTTATAGATGTTCTGTGCCCGGAGGACACCGTAAAGTTGCTGGCGTGAAATGTTTGCTGCATTGAGTTGTGCGACCTCAAGAACACCGTCTTTCACCAAGACAGCTTCTTTGCCCTGGATTAGATTCTCCATTTTACTGTTTCGAATACCCAGCAGCGTAAAACCGCGTTGAAATGCCCAGGCACACAACAGAACGAAAATGCCCTGCACGATACCCTTATCCGGAACCTGCATGGGCACACAAATAATTGCCCCCAGAGTTACCATCACAGCAAGCTCTGAAATGGTAAGCTGACCGCCCATTCTTTTGCCCATTAACCTGAGTACAACAAGAAGTACCAGGTACATGATTATGGTTCTAATTAAAACTTCCAGTAGAAAACTGGTCGGAGCTGATCCGATCAATATTCGGTGCCAGTCGTCCCATTGTATATCTTCCTTTTTCATTCTAAATTATTTTACCTGCTATTAGCAAAAGTTATTCCATGCGCCAGAAAATTTACTTTCTCAACAGGTTCAGGTAGTTTTACTAAAAGACTGGTTATTAATAGCTAACCAAATAGGTATATGCCATTCAAACAATTTTTGGTGGAACGTGGTTTTATAGACAAAACTTAAAAGCCGCGATAGTTAAACTACGCCTTTTGTTGCCGGTTGAGACGAGCTAAGTTGATTCGAACATTTACATCTTAACTAAATTTTTATGAAACAGTCCCTAGAAATGCCGACCAAAAATTTGATGTGCTTCTCTCACCTAAGGTGGGATTTTGTATTTCAAAGACCACAACATCTTCTTACCAGGTTCTCGGCTCATGCCAACGTTTATTATATGGAAGAACCAATCTTCGATGTACAGGAGGATGCATATTTACATCTGTCTACCCGAGGCCACGGTTTGACCGTTGTTGTTCCACACCTAAAAGCAGGCCTTAGTGCATGTGACGTGCACAATACTTTAATGGCCTTATTAGATAAATTCTTCCAGAACTCTGATTTGCAGGATTGGACCTTCTGGTATTATACGCCAATGGCTTTATCCTTCTCAGATAAGTACAAACCAAAGCTGATTGTTTTTGATTGCATGGATGAACTCTCTGCATTTAAATTTGCCCCTGAAGAATTAATTAGTTTGGAACGCAGGTTATTGGCCAAAGCCGATGTTGTATTTACAGGGGGTCATTCTTTATACGAAGCTAAAAAACAACAACACTCAAATATTCACCCATTCCCAAGCAGTATTGATAAGGNNATCGATGAGCGTTTCGATATTGAACTCATCGGTAATATGGCAACTCAAAGACCAGACTGGCATTTCATATTAATCGGACCAGTTGTAAAGATTGATGAAGCTATCCTTCCAAAAAATGAGAACATTCACTATTTGGGTCAGAAGTCGTACAGTGAACTTCCAGGATATCTTGCTGGTTGGGACATGGCATTGATCCCGTTCCAATTGAATGAGTCTACCAGATTTATCAGTCCTACAAAAACTCCTGAATATTTGGCAGCAGGAAAACCGGTTATATCAACACCGATCCGTGATGTTGTAAAACCTTATGGTATCAAAAAGCTTGTACACATTGCATCTTCTTGCGACGAATTCATTGAAGCTATAGAAACGGAATTTAGTAAAACTGACACTTCAGAATGGTTAACCGAAGTTGATGAGTTTTTAAATGATATCAGCTGGGATCAGACCTTTGGATCGATGGTTAAGCATATGAATACGACTTTGAACAGCGTGAAGAAGATTTCAATTGCGAGTTAATCTAT
>DDAD01000074.1 GCA_002333205.1 Pedobacter sp. UBA2067 | reverse complement strand
ACTTCTTCTCATCCCCAACAAACGCTTCCGTAAGGTCCTTTATGGAAGAGTAAATAAACTTTAGGATGGGCAGCTTATTAAGCATTTTACTGAACCAGTTATACATCGGTTCCGTAACGAGGTTGGTCACGCCAATACCCGCAGCAAGAATCATCGTGATTACCATGCCTAATCCAAGCCCTGGAATATTCCGGTTTTCGCCCGTTCTGGGATCAACACCCAGTATATTGTTCAGGTTGAGCCAACTGTCAACAGTGGTAACTGCCCAAATTACAATAAACACGCTCAGCGCGATTGGCAATACAACTAACAAGCCTTTGATGAAGTAATTAATTAAGGCCCTACCTACTCTATTCATGCAGCAAAACTACTCATAAAAATACACTCGCTTTACTCTTTGAGAAATATTTGTCAGGATCTCATATGGGATGGTTTGAATCTGCTTTGCAAGCTGCTCAATGGTTAGCTGATCATCGAAAACAATCACCTCATCACCGGTTTTTACATTTAAACCGGTTACGTCCAACATACACATGTCCATGCAGATAGATCCTATTGTAGGAACATCTTTTCCCTGTATGCGCATACGACCTACACCGTTGCCAAACATACGACTGTAGCCGTCCGCATAGCCAATCTTAACGGTCGCCACCGAGCCATCCTGGGGCATTAAACCACGTCTGCTGTACCCAATGGATTCACGTGCCTTTACCTTCCGCACCTGGGTAACCGTTGTCTTAAGCCGGGCGACTGTTTGCAAGCCTTGATTCTTCTTTAGTGCGGCATCAAAGCCATAGAGTCCAATTCCAACACGTACCATATCTAAATGAGCTTCTGGTACCCGGGAGATTCCTGAAGTGTTACAGATATGTCTTAGCGGTTTATAGCCTAGACTTTCCGTAATGCGAGCAGCTATGGTCCTGAAATAGTCCACCTGCTGCCGTGTAAAGTCGTCATGAAAGGCATCGTCGCTGGCCACCAAGTGTGAGAAAATGCTTTTTACGTCGATGTTTTTCGAACGCTGTAATTCATCTAGCAACCCGTCAATATCTTCGGCTTCAAAGCCAAGGCGGTGCATGCCAGTATCTATTTTCAGGTGTATGGGGAACGTTTCACCCAATGCATTTGCATCCGCAAGAAATCCGCTAAATTGCTGTAAGATCTGCAGACTATATATCTCTGGCTCCAGGCGATAACGTAAGATCGCTTCAAAGGCTGAAGGCTCTGGACTCATAACCATAATTGGCAGCGTTATGCCTGCCTTTCGAAGCGCAACCCCTTCATCCGTGTAAGCAACAGCAAGGTAATCGACCTTATGGTACTGAAGTACATTGGCAATCTCAAAACTACCACTACCGTAGGAGAATGCCTTAACCATAGCCATGACTTTTACCCCTGGTTTAAGCTTGGAGCGATAAAACTTCAGGTTACTGGCCAGCGCACTTAGGTCTATTTCCAGCACCGTGTCATGAATCTTCTGAGTAAGAAGTTTGCTGATACGCTCAAACTCAAACACCCTCGCACCTTTTACCAGGATACTTTCATCATGGAACTGCAGGCGCTGAAAATCGTTTATAAATGCATTGGTGTCCGGGTAGTATTTAGCATCCGGTGGAAGAAGATCTTTAAAGGTAGATATAGACGCACCAATACCAATCAGCCGGCTCACCTGTTTTTGACGGAGCAGGTCGCCGATCTCCTGGTAAAGTTGCACTTGGCTCCTCCCCGTTTGGAACAGGTCTGATAAGATCAGTGTCTTAGCCGGATGTTGATTTTGCAGGTTCAGGAAGTCTAATGCAATCGCTAACGAGGAAATATCTGCACTGTAGGAATCATCAATAATTGAACACTGGTTGATACCATTTTTTAGCTCAAGCCGCATACTTAGCACCGTCAACGACTCCAGCTTAGTTATCAATGATTGAGCATCATAGCCCAATGCAATTAAAGTAGACCAGCAGATTACGGCATTCTCAATAGACGCCTGGTCGCTAAACGGAAGGCTGCATTTCAGACGCCGTCTTTGTACCTCAACCGTTATTAATGTCTTCCCATCCACCAACTGTTTATCCAAAACCTGCAGATCCGCAGGACCAGTGAAACTCCAGCTAAATCTCTGCTTCCCTGGTAGCATTTCCTCTGATAGACCTGCTGTATACATCGGGCTATAGATAAACAAAGAGGTGTCTTTAAACAACTTCAGCTTTTCTTTCAACTTTTCCTCAGTCGAGGAAAAACCTTCTGCATGTGCCTCCCCGATGTTGGTTAATACACCAATTGAAGGTTGAATCATTCTCTGCAAACGGTCCATCTCTCCAGGCTTAGAAATGCCTGCTTCAAATATTCCTAAATTATATTCCTGATCAATTTCCCACAACGACAACGCAACGCCGATCTGCGAATTAAAACTCTTAGGACTTTTTACCACACTGAAGTCTTTTGACAGCAGTTGAGACAACCAATCTTTCACAATTGTTTTACCATTGCTACCCGTAATACCGATGATCTGAAGGTTATGACTAGCACGATTGTAGGCTGCTAGTTGCTGAAGAGCATCAAGCACATCCGGAACCAGCAAGAAACTAGCATCGCTATAACGATCCATCCAGGAATCCTCGCCAATAACAAAACTCCGGACACCATTTGCATAAGCATCTGCAATGAACTCGTGGCCATCGCGCTGCGCATGTAATGCAAAAAACAATGAAGCCTCCGGATCAATCAACCTACGGCTATCAATCACCAGATGATCTATTGGACGGTCACTGTAGCTTGTACCAGCTTGTACCTGCAGAATCTCTGCAATTTGTCCCAGGGTATAGTGTTCTTTGTTCAAAGTAAAATCGGCAAATAAAAAACTGGCACTAAGGTAGGAAAGAGTTTGGCACGACTTTATTGCATTTTTCAACTTTTGACCTATTTATCTTGTATGACGGCTAAGAATCAATGGAAGTTACTTGCACTGGGCATGTTTATGGCATTTGGAAGATATCCGATCTCCTGGTTGCTATCTTCAAATCGTAAAGTTAGAAAACCTGGCGTATTGCCCTCGCGGAGCCGCGGACACCTAAGTTGCGGTAGTGGCAATACTTACTACGTAGAACTGGATGGCCCACAGGATGCCCAAGCCATTGTATTTCTTCACGGCTTAAATGCAAGTGGGCTTCAGTGGTACTATCAACGGGCTTATTTCAGAAATAAATACAAGCTGGTGTTTATTGACAGCCCCGGCCATGGGAAATCACCTTTGGGGAAATCGTTGGCGACAGAAGTACTTGCAAAGGATCTTGCAGAAATGATGGAGATGCTCGGCATCAGAAATCCTGTCATTTACGGTCACAGCATGGGTGGAATGGTGACCATGAAATATGCAGGTGGCTCGGGCCGGGATAATGTAAAAGGGATTATCTTACAACACTCAGGTTACAGCCACCCTTTTAAAACGACTAAATTTCCAAGAACCCTGTTTTCATTAGAACATCCGGTGCTTCGTCCTTATCTGAAGTTTGCGAAGCGCCATCCAGTATTCTTCAGGTTTATCAGCATGCTAAATTATCTCAATGGACTGAGCCTGTTATCCTACCGTTACCTTCTTTTTTCAGGTGAGCAGACCGCTTCACAATTACGGTTCATGACCAGAATAGCTGCTATAAATCCACCAGAAGGTGTGGCGGATGCATTCCTGGGAATTCTGGATTTCGATGCCACTGCTGAACTGGAAAAAATAAAGGTACCTACCCTGATCATTACGGCAGACCATGATCCGATCCTGATCCCAGCTGCAGGCGAATACCTCGCCCAGGCAATAGAGCTGGGCACACACCAACAAGTCGACAGCGGTCACCTCAGTTTAATGGAGCACGCGGTAGAGCTTAATGTAATGGTGAATGACTTCATGGAGTCTCCTGCCTTACTTGATCATCGCGATGATTAGCTTCCTTAAATGGTTTTTAGCGCGCTCTTTGAGTAGCGCTTCAAACTTCTTCTCTGGTAACTTCTGCAAGTCGTTCACTTCCCGGTAATAAGCCTGGTTGAATACAATGTGATTGATTGTGCCTGTAAATGTACTGGTAATCAAGGATACATCGATGCCGGGATTGAATTCACCTACCGCTGCCCCTGCTTCAAAGATTGATTTCAGCAGATCATGGTTCCGGTGACGCAAATTGTTAAAGTGTTGAATCAGGGAAGCCTGATTGTCACTCGCCTGAAGCTGATATAACAACCTGTAGAAGTTTTTTTGTTCAAATACCTTGTCGATATAGAAGTCCGTGATGGCCAAAATGTGTTCCAGATTACTGGTACTTTTAGTCTGCAACTTAGGAAGCAATTCATCCAGATTTGTCGTACGAAAATCCAGGATCGCTTTCACCAGCTTTTCTTTTGATCCAANNAAAATAATAAGATATCATCGCCGAGTTTACCGAAGCAAGCTTTGCTATATCCCTTATTGAAGTCTCCGCATATCCATTTTCTGAGAACAGCTTTTCAGCGCACTCCAACAAATGAATTTTCTTGGCATTTAGTTCCATCATTTGATTTTACCTGATATTTTTCACCTAAACCCACGCAAAATATCAAATAATTTCGTAAACAATGCATTATACCTCATTCTGAGAAATTGCTGCGCCCAAACGATCCAGATCTTCCTGGGTCATGGTCACTTTAGTTGCACCTTCGGTCCGCCAATGTAGCTCGCCATCCTTGCTGAGTACAAAATCGAAATCGT
>DDAD01000076.1:9139-15459 GCA_002333205.1 Pedobacter sp. UBA2067 | reverse complement strand
TCACCAGAAATAACTCGTCCATGGTTTCCTTCACCGAGAAGGCCAGGTTCTTTACAGCATCAGCGCTGTGCAAATCTACGTGGGTTGCAATCAGATTAATGCCCTTGATAGTTTTAACATGATGTATAATGGTATTCTTCAGATTTGCAGCATGCTCCACAAGGCCTTTTTCAGCTTCTTTCTTAAGCCTGGCATTCTCTTCAATTAGCGCAGATACGGCAGACTTAAGATCTCTGTTTCCTTTCAATAAACCTCTTAGCTCATTAAGCTCACGCTCCTGATCAATAACAAAGGCCTCCGCTTTATCTGCAGTGATCGCCTCAATACGTCGTACACCAGCTGCCNNTTTGAGAAATGATCATCAAATGTGATGATCCTTACTAAATCGCCATACTTCTCTCCAAACAACGCAGTTACACCGCTCGAAATGGCTTTCTCGTAAGGCACATAGCGCTGTTCTTTCAACGGAATATTTTCCCTGATTTTCTTGTTAACCAGGTGCTCTATTTTTGCAAGTTCTTCATCTGTGATTTTAGCGAAATGTGAAAAATCGAAGCGCAGATAGTCTGGCGTTACCAATGAACCTTTCTGGTTAACATGGGGCCCAAGAATCTTTTTCAATGCCGCATGAAGCAGGTGTGTTGCGCTATGGTTATCCTGCGACAACATACGTTTATCTTCGTCAATTACTGCCCAAAATGTACCTTCCAGGTCTTCTGGCAGCGTGTCTGCATAATGCACAATTACGCCGTTCTCCTTTTTGGTATTGGTGATGTCTACGAAGAACATTCGACTGTGATCTTCTAATCGACCAGTATCACCGACCTGACCACCACTTTCAGCATAGAATGGTGTTTTGCTCAAGACAATCTGATATTGGTCCTTTCCTTTGGCAGACATTTTACGGTATTTGATGATTTCAGTTTGGGCTTCGAAATCATCATAACCTACAAATTCGACTTCAAGATCAGGTTTAATGAGCACCCAGTCACCGGTGTCAATGGCAGTTGCCGCGCGCGACCGTTCTTTCTGCTGTAGAAGTGCTTTGTGATATTCCTCCATGTCCACGGACCAGCGTTTTTCGCGAGCCATCAGCTCAGTAAGATCTATTGGGAAACCATAGGTATCATTAAGCTCGAAGGCAAAGTCGCCTGAGATGACCATCTGATCTTTAAGAATGCTGTACACCCATGGGTCATCAAAGGACTTTTCAGGGTCAATCGCATTTTCAGACATCAGGAACTCAGCCTGCTTAATGGTATAGTTTTCAAAACGTTGGATACCCGTCGCTAAAGTCCTTAGGAACGATACTTCCTCTTCTAATACTACCTTCTGAACGAAGTCCTGCTGGGCATTAAGCTCGTCAAAAACACCCACAAACTGCTCCGCAAGTACAGGTACCAGCTGGTTCANNGTATGCGTACCTTACCGCACGACGAAGGATCCTACGGATAACATATCCTGCCTTATTATTTGCAGGCAGTTGTCCGTCAGCAATAACAAATGAGATTGCCCGGATATGATCAGCCATTACGCGCATGGCGATATCAGACTTTTCATCCGCACCGTATACCTTGCCTGCTTTAGCAGCAATGAACTGGATTATGGGTTGAAATACGTCCGTGTCGTAGTTTGATTCTTTTTCTTGTAGTACACGTACCAGGCGTTCAAAACCCATGCCCGTATCTACATGTTGTGCAGGTAGTGGCTGCAATGATCCATCTTTCAGCCGGTTAAATTGCATGAAGACGTTATTCCAAATCTCAATTACCTGCGGATGATCAGCATTTACAAGTGATTTTCCCGAAACAGCTTCGCGCTCTGATAAGGGACGGCAATCCACATGGATTTCAGAACACGGGCCACATGGACCAGTATCGCCCATTTCCCAGAAGTTGTCCTTTTTATTACCGAGAATAATTCGATCTTCAGGCACATACTGCAACCAGATATCGTACGCTTCCTGATCCTTTGGTAAACCTTCCTTTTCATCTCCCTGGAAAACGGAAACGTAAAGCTTATCTTTAGGTATCTTGTAAATTTCGGTCAACAGCTCCCAGCTCCAGGCGATAGCTTCCTTTTTGAAATAGTCGCCGAAGCTCCAGTTACCAAGCATTTCGAACATGGTATGGTGGTAAGTATCCAATCCTACTTCTTCTAAATCGTTATGCTTTCCGGAAACCCTCAGGCAACGCTGTGTATCTGCAGCACGACTAAATTTAATTGGTGCTTCTCCAAGAAACAAATCTTTAAATTGGTTCATACCTGCGTTGGTAAACATCAGAGTTGGATCATTCTTAACGACGATCGGCGCAGAGGGAACAATCTGGTGGGCTTTCGATCTGAAAAATTCTAGGTAGGCGGTTCTAATTTCTTTTGCTGTCATCGTATTTGAGTATAAAGAACAAAATTAAAATTTTATTACGGTATTCTACTAAAATCCCTTTACATTTGAACACTTTAGATAAGAGCCATAAACCTTTAATAATCAAACATAACTATGCCATATAAAGATCGGGAAATTAATAAGATGTACTATACAATGGGCGAAGTAACTGAAATGTTTGGTGTTAATGCTTCCCAGATCCGCTTTTATGAAAAGGAATTTGATGTACTCCAACCTAAGAAAAACAAGAAAGGAAATCGTCTTTTTACACCTGAGGATATTGAAAATCTTAAGATCATCTTTCACCTGGTTGACGATAAAGGCTTCACACTAAAGGGTGCCAAAGAGCACTTAAAAAATAACAATTCAGAGGTTAAAGAGAATCAGAAGATCATTGCATCATTAGAGAGGCTCAAAGATTTCCTTTTGAAGTTGAATGAAGAAATATAGTTTTCTAAATTCGATTTAGACTTTCCCTAGCCCTGCGTTACCTTGTTTCCATGGTATTTCAGGCAAAAATCTATAGGTTTTATCGCAATCTGCTCTGCATAATTTTATTCCTGCTTACGCTATCATTTAACGTATTTGCACAGGAAGACCCAATCATTAGAGACATCATTGAGCAACTCGCTCCAGATCTGGGTGAGGACTATGATCTATCGGAACTGATTGAAGTACTCAGTCAGTACAGGCGCAAGCCATTGGACCTCAACAAAACCAATGCTGAAGAACTAAAAACTTTGTTCTTCCTTTCCCCGCTTCAGATTAGCAATCTGCTCACTTACAGAAATACTTACGGCACATTCAAGGATATTCTTGAACTACAGGGAATTGACGGCTTTGACCTGCAGACACTTGAACGATTGATGCCTTTTGTTCGGGTTGGTACCGATACGGATATAAAAAAGATATTCAGCAAACAACTGTTAAAAGCAGCCGATCAGGAGGTCTTCTTCCGCTACGGGCAGACACTTGAAAAACAACGCGGGTTTGAAGATCTGCCTGGTAGCAGGTATCTCGGCTCTAGAGAAAAACTCCTGGGAAAGTACAAGTATCGCTATAACGATATGCTAGCGGCCAACATCGTTTTTGAAAAGGATGCAGGAGAATACCTTTTTAGCGGGAGTAACAAAACATCTATGGATTTCGTGTCCGGCAATCTCACGTTTTCGAAGCTTAATAAGCTTAAAACATTGGTACTGGGAGATTATGGGTTGCAATTCGGACAGGGATTGACGATGTGGTCTGGATTTGGGTATGGCAAGGGGCCGGACGTGACGAGCGTTGCCAAGAAAGATCTAGGCATCAGACCATATAGTTCTGCAAATGAGATCAGCTTTCTTCGGGGAGCCGCGGCCAGCCTGAACATCAGCGATCACTGGCTACTCACCGCATTTGCATCATCCCGTAAGCTGGATGCGAGTACGAAAACCGCAGATGACGGTACCATCACCCAGGTGAACATGAGCTCAAGCGGCCTTCATCGCACTGCAACAGAGATCAGGAATAGAAATGCACTTGGCCAGCAAGTGCTTGGAGGCGCAATACAATATCTGTCTGACAACCTAAATGTTGGCGCTGTGGCTTATAAAAGCCACTATGCTAATGCCTTTGTCACAGGGCCATTAGCCTACAATCGGTATAACTTTACCGCAAAGGATCTGACTAATGTTGGCCTGCATTACAACTATACCTTCCAAAATATCTATTTCTATGGAGAACTGGCACATAGCCTGGAGGGCGGAATCGCGTATGTTCAGGGCGCAATGGCTAGCATCTCCAGGACAGTATCGTTAGTAGTGGTAAATCGCTCGTATGATAAAGACTATCATAGTTTTTTTACCAGAAGCCTTGGAGAAACGGCAGATGCCAGTAACGAAAATGGCTGGTATGCGGGCGTAAACATCACTCCAAACAAGCGGATCACTTTTGCGCTCTATGGTGATGTATTTAGGTTTCCCTGGTTGAAGTACAGAATTGATCAACCTTCTGCCGGCTATGAAGTCCTAAGTCAGGCCATTTACAGCCCTTCGAAAGCTTTCAAGGCTACAGTAAGGGTCAAAACTGAAAGCAAGCAGCAAAATCCTGACGAGAAACCGGATAGCACCTATATTGTAAGCTTAAGCAAAACCAACTACCGCCTGGCTTTATCCTGGCAGCTCAACAGGGCATTAACACTCGAACACCGCAGCGAGTTCGTCCAATACCACAAAGCTTTGGTGAAAGATATTGGTTTTATGGTCTACCAAGATGTAGCTATTCACCCAGCCGGGAAAAAACTGTCTGGCACTGCTCGAATTGCTTACTTTAAAACCGATTCTTATAACAGCAGGGTTTATGCCTATGAAGATGATGTGCTCTATAGCTCGGGATTCGGGATGTATAATGGTAAGGGCTTTAGAAGTTACCTGAATGTACGTTATAAGATGTTACGTAACCTGGACCTTTGGGCACGCTACGCCATTTTTATCTACCAGGATGTTGAAACTGTAGGCTCTGGCCTTGACCTTATTCAAGGAAACAAGAAAAACGAACTCAAATTTCAGCTTCGCTATCAATTCTGACATGGTAAATACAGCAGAGATTGTTTTTGTAAGACTAACTGTACCCTTGGTCTTAGGCATTCTCTGCTTTTCCCAAGGACAAGGATTCATTTGGCTTTATGTACTACTTGGTCTCGGTGCAACAATGATTGCATTCCTTGGCATCCTGAATCTACGATACAGCCGAGTCGGCGGCTATAAGCATAAGCAGGTAGTCTACGCTTGTTTTTGTATATTCCCGTTCATCTTAGGTGGCTGCCTTGCAATTCTCCATTACCAGCTAGCCTACGCGAACCACTTCTCAAAATTTAAAAGTGACTATCTGAAGGTTCAGATCATTGAAGAGCCGAAAGAGCAGGCGAACATCGTTAATATACGCGCTAAGGTTTTGACGGCTTTTCAGAATGGGAAAAACATTCCTGTCTCCGGACAGCTATTGATCTCAATCCAAAAATCACGTCTTACTAGCAATAGAACCATTGACAGTGCAGCGAGCCAAAATCCGACCATGCCGCCCGGAAAGATCAAAAGCAGTGATCGAGTGTTCGAATATGGCGATCAACTGTTTGTACCGGGCAACTTCAAGCAGATTGCCGAGCCCAGGAATCCATCTGAATTCGATGTCCGCAGCTGGTACGCACGTCAGAATTTCTTTCACCAGGTATTTGTAGACGCCCGCGAGGTTTTAAAATATAAAACAAAGCAGGGCGACCTGATCACGTACACTGCTTTAAGTATACGTAAAAAACAAGTGGAGTACTTCCGAAAACTGCTGCAGAACGATGAGGCCGACGCAATGGCAGCAACACTAATCCTCGGATACCGGGCCGATCTAAGCGAGGAAACACTTTCTGCCTACTCTAAAACNNTGATTTACTTGATCATCAATTTTTTGCTCAGCTTTCTCGACAGGTGGCAGCATGGACGTACATTCAAGTTCATCGTTACAATTGGCCTGATTTGGTTTTATGCGGTGATCGCCGGCCTGGCACCCTCTGTTTTGCGGTCAGTAATCATGTTGTCCATCTATATTACAGGTACAACTTTCAAGAAACATCAAAATAGCTACAACTTATTCTGCTGTGCTGCATTCCTGATGTTGCTCTACAACCCAGCGCTAATCTACGATGTCGGCTTTCAGCTCTCCTATTTGTCTGTATTCGGATTGATTTTCCTTCAACCACTTGTCTACAATTGGTTTGATTTTCAGAACGTGGTCGCTGATAAGTTGTGGAATTTCTTCGCACTCTCGATCGCGGCGCAGCTTGCAACCTTTCCACTGGCCATTTACTACTTCCACCAATTCCCTTTATATTTCCTGATTAGCAACCTCTTCATTCTTTTGCCTGTATCCTTGATCATGTATCTTGGCATCGCAATCTTGCTACTTC
>DDAD01000076.1:8832-9091 GCA_002333205.1 Pedobacter sp. UBA2067 | reverse complement strand
TGCCCCAGTGTTTGAATGGTTGATAAACTTCAATAACCTGGGACTTAGATGGATCTCCGAACTGCCATTTGCCTCCATTGCTGGAATATGGATTGATCAGACGGAACTGTTTCTACTCTGCTTTGCATTATCCAGCGGTTGCTTAGCACTTACCTTCTTTCATAAAAAGCTAATGTACCTTGCATTGAGTGCTAGCTGCCTGCTCGCAATAAGCATCTGTATCGGACAATACCAAGTATCCAGACAAAAACAGGTCATC
>DDAD01000076.1:4173-8712 GCA_002333205.1 Pedobacter sp. UBA2067 | reverse complement strand
CTATACAAAAGTCAAGAACTCCAAGTTAGGGAACATCAGGTACGTTTCTTTGATTTTCAAATCTTACTGGCAGATTCGTGTTTCAACAACAAAGACCTACGCAGTAAGCTAAGGGTCGATGTGGTTAATCTAAGTCAATCTACAAAACTTGACCTCCGGCAATTGCTCGAACATTGCCAAACTAAGCAGCTGATCATCGCAGGAAGTACCACAACTGATCGTGCAGAAACTTACAAAAGTGTTGCTACGAATTTTAATTTACCCGTTTATGAATTAAGAAATAAAAAAGCATATTTGGTAAACGTTATCAAATAGCTAATCTTCCTATAATTTATGTCAGAACCGCTGGTTTTATATACGGTATCCAATCGTATCGCTACAATCACACTGAACCGTCCAGAAAAAAAGAATGCTTTAAGTGCAGAACTTGTCTCCCAACTGACAGATGTAATGCTTGAAGCATCAGATAACGATGATGTAAAGGTGATCATCCTCAAAGCAAACGGAAATGTATTCAGTGCAGGTGCAGACCTCGCCTATTTGCAACAACTACAAAACAACACACATGAGGAGAATCTTAGGGATTCTAAAAACTTGCAAAAGCTGTTCACGACGATCTATTACCTCCCGAAAGTGGTTATTGCGCAAATTGAAGGTCACGCTATTGCAGGTGGATGTGGATTGGCTACAGTCTGTGATATCATCTTCAGCGTGCCGGAAGCCAAATACGGCTACACCGAAGTAAAGCTTGGCTTTGTGCCCGCCATTGTAAGTTGTTTCCTGCTGAGAAAAACCAGTGAAACCGTAGCCAAGCGTATTCTGCTAACAGGGGAACTGTTTACGGCACAACAAGCTTTGGAATTCGGATTAATCACCTTTTTAGCAGAAAAAGATGAAATAAATGATAAAGTACAGGAATTCAGCTTAAATTTATGTAACCAAGCATCTGCGAACGCGCTGATGGTCACTAAACAACTTATCGGTCAAACCACCAACCCAACTTTAGAAAAGAGCCTGGAAATTGCAGTCCAGATCAATGCACGGGTTACAGAAAGTGCAGACTTCAAAAAAGGTATTGCTTCTTTCCTCAGCAAAGAGCCCATTCAATGGTAACCAATTACAACTATCAATATGTTTAAATCAATCAAAACGGGGGTAATCGCCTTCATCCTGCTTAGTACAGCAGCACTTGCCCAAGCGCAAAAGAAAATAGAGCAAGGCACGGTGACCTACGCGGTATCTTATGAACTCACACCAGAACAAAAGTCAACGTTCGACCAATCAACTTTACCAACCGAGAGTGTTTTGGAGTTTAATAACAACCTTGCTCGTATACAAATAGATCTTGGAGCCGCATTAATTAAAGTTATCAACGATGCGGATACCAAAACAGCTTTAGTGCTAGTAGACGTTCCAATTGCCCAAAAGCAGTTTGCGACCAAAATGACTGCGGAAGATGTAGCCAAGCAACGTGGCGACATTAAATATTCTAACTTCAAGCCAACAGGTCAGAAGCAAACCATTGCAGGTTACAACACAGAGAAATATACCTATTCAGACAGCAAAAACGCAAACTATGAACTGTGGTTAACCAAAGATGTTCGTCTCGCAAAAGGTGCTGAATTCGAAGGTTTCGCAGCATTGAACGGTACACCAGTAAAATATTCAATGACTGTTAATGGTGTTAAGAGCAATTATACACTAAAAAGCATTAAAGAGGGACCTGTAGCTAAACTTTCCATGGAAGTGCCTGCTGGTTATGAATTAAAAACTGCTGCTGAAATGGCTGCAATGCAAGGAGGCGGACAATAAGCTAAATGAAAAATAATTTTAAGCATCTAATAAGCCAGCTTCTACTCTTTATTATCATCTGCAGCACTGCCCTGGCGCAGTCAAGAGGCATCAACTGGACCAAAGATGGAAATGGCTACTATGAAATTCAAAACGGCGGGATCGTTTTAGTTTCCCTACCTAAAATGGAGCGCAAGCAAATATTAAGCAATACCAGCTTGCGCATCCAGTCTTTTCAGCTTTCAGCTGATGGCACTAAAGCCTTAATTTTTACCAATAGTAAGAAAGTCTGGCGGTACAACACCCGTGGCGACTACTACGTAGCAGACCTAGGTAGTGGTGCAGTGAAGCAGCTAGGCAAGAACATGCCTGCATCTTCATTGATGTTCGCAAAATTCTCTCCAGATGGACAGCAGGTTGCGTATGTAAGCAAGCACAACTTATATGTAGAAGACTTGGTTAGCAATTCCATTAAAGCACTCACAACTGATGGAACAGACCGTTTGATCAATGGAACCTTTGACTGGGTTTATGAAGAAGAGTTCAACTGCCGAGACGGCTTTCGCTGGAGTCCAGATGGAAAGTCTATCGCTTACTGGCAACTTGATGCAAGCAAGATTAAGAACTTTCTGATGATCAATAATACCGACTCCATTTATGCGTACACGATTCCGGTTGAATATCCGAAAGTCGGTGAAAACCCATCGGCCTGCCGCATCGGTATCGTAGATATCGCATCCGCAAAAACAAAGTGGCTTGATGTTCCCGGCGATAATGTACAGCATTACATTCCGAGAATGGATTGGATACCCGGAACAAACGAAGTGATGCTTCAACAGCTGAACCGAGAACAAAATTCTTCTAAATTGTTTGTCGCTGACGCAACAACTGCAACCACAAAGAACATCTATACGGAAACCGATAAGGCCTGGATAGATGCCGCTGATGATTTCGAATGGATCAATAGCAATAAAGAGTTCCTATGGGCAAGCGAAAAAGATGGATGGAGACATTATTATAAAATCAGTAAAGACGGAAAAAAGCAAACTTTGATCACCAAGGGAAACTATGATGTCATACAAAAAAGTCTTACTGACGAAAAAAACAATATGCTTTATTTCATTGCTTCCCCTACCAATGCCACCCAAAAATATCTGTATAAGACAAAGTTAGATGGCAAGGGAAGTTTAGAAATGGTTACCCCTTCTGTAATGCCGGGCACGCACTCCTACAGCATTTCTCCAAATGGATTATATGCGAGGCACACTTACCAAAGCGCATCAATTCAACCTTTAACGGAATGGATGCACTTGAATAGCCGGACGCCGTTTACCATGGATGGAAGCGTCACTAATCAGTTGGCCAGACTGAAGCCAGCTGCAAACCGAACAACCTTCTTCAAGATCAAAACAGAAGATGGCATAGAACTCGATGGGTGGATGAAAAAACCTACCAACTTCAATGAGAACAAAAAGTATCCGGTTCTTTTCTACGTTTATGGAGAGCCGGCATCTCAAACGGTGACCGACACCTATGGTGTAGATCATAATGCACTCTACCAGGGCAATCTGGCTGAAGACGGTTATATCGCAATCTCCATTGAAAACCGGGGTGCACCAGCACCCAAAGGGCGCGAATGGCGTAAAAGCATCTACAAGAATATCGGGGTATTAAACATTCGCGATCAGGCATTGGCTGCTAAGGAAATCTTGAAATGGCCTTTCGTAGATAAGGACCGTATCGCGGTTTATGGCTGGAGTGGCGGCGGCTCATCAACGCTAAATCTGATGTTCCAGTACCCTGAAATTTATAAAGCCGGAATTGCTATTGCAGCAGTTGCCAATCAACTCACTTATGATAATGTCTATCAGGAACGTTATATGGGATCACCTTTACAAACAAAAGAAGCCTACGTTAAAGGTTCCCCAATTATCCATGTTCAGGGATTAAAAGGGAATCTGCTTTACATTCATGGTACAGGTGACGACAATGTTCACTATCAGAATGCAGAGATGCTAATCAACGAACTGATCAAACATAAAAAAGCCTTTCAAATGATGGCCTACCCTAATCGTACGCACAGCATCAGTGAAGGCGAAGGAACCAGATCACACTTAGCAATAACTTTCACAAACTTTTTAAAAGCGAATTGCCCTCCGGGAGCACGGTAGAAATTACCCTAAAACGTAAAAAGCAGCCTTCAACAGGCTGCTTTTTACGTTTGTATGAATTGCCTATTCGACGAGCGANNCAGGCAAGTTTTGCCGCAGCCTCATTGTACCTTGTGTGGGAAGTGTTGTTATTGAAAGCATGGTTCACACCTTCATAAACGTAAAGCTTATAATCCTTTTTATTTTCTTTCAGCGCAGCTTCATAAGCTGGAATACCCGCATTAACACGTTCATCGAGTCCTCCATAGTGCAACATCAGGCTTGCTTTAATTTTAGGCACATCTTCAGTCTTTGCCTGCATGCCATAATAGGCAACCGCAGCAAGCAAGCCCGAATCATTTACCGCTAGGTTATTCGCCATTGCGCCGCCCCAGCAAAAACCCACACAGCCTGCTTTACCATTTCCATCCTTCCTGGACCGAAGATAATCTAGTGCAATTAAATAATTCTTCAGGTTCTTCTCCTTGTCCAACTGACCAATCAGGTCCCTTGCCTTGTCCTCATCGGCTGGCGTACCGCCAAACGGTGACAGTGCATCTACGGCCACAGCAATAAAGCCCTCGGCAGCAACCTGGCG
>DDAD01000076.1:2963-4168 GCA_002333205.1 Pedobacter sp. UBA2067 | reverse complement strand
TGCGTTCCTTTTGGTCGAGCAGCGAAAGCTTTTATCTGTCCCTCTACACCTGGAAAAGTTATTTGCTCTTCAACAAGGTCAGCATGGAGCGGACTTGCCGCCTGCGCGTAATTATTCTCCAACATCGGCAGCAGTGTCATCGCCATAGCTGTTCCACCGGCAAGTAAGGCAAGCCGGTTTATGAAATCCTTCCTGCTTAGCGCGGTGTGGGTGTACTCGTCGTACAGGTTGATAATTTTCTGGTCCATTGGTTTTTAAGGTTAGGTTTTCTTAACCAATATACCGCTTTCAAAATCAGCAGTCAATGTACGGGCCTGCCTAAGGCCAAAAAACTTAAACTTTGAAATTTTGTTAAGTTAACATGAGCCTGATAAAGTTTACCAATAAGGGAATTTACTGCGAACAAGGCGGGTTCTATATAGACCCCTGGCAGCCGGTTGACCTGGCTGTTACCACTCACGGACATGCTGATCACGTGAAATGGGGCAATAAAGCCTATCTCTGCCACGACCTTACACGACCAATACTTAATCAACGGCTCGGTCCCGATCTGGTTATTGAAACGNNTCACGATAAATGGGGTAAAACTTAGTCTCTTTCCTGCCGGGCATGTCATCGGCTCTTCGCAGATCCGCCTGGAATATAAAGGGGAAATTTGTGTAGTATCGGGCGACTACAAGGTGGAATACGACGGTATAAGCACTGAATTTGAGCCTGTAAAGTGCCACACCTTTGTGTCTGAAAGTACTTTTGGCCTACCGATATATAAATGGCAGCCGCAGGATGTTATCTTCAAACAGATCCAAAACTGGGTATCTGACAATCACGACAAAGGAAAAACAAGTGTTTTGGTAGCCTACAGCCTTGGCAAGGCACAACGTTTAATCAAGAACCTGGCAGATTATTGCCAGATCTATGTACATAATTCGATAGCCAATTTGAATGACGGTTTCATAAAAGCCGGAGTTAACTTGCCAGAAACCATCCGCATTACACCAGAACTAAAGAAAGAAACGCTGCAGCAAGGCATCGTCATTGTACCACCTGCTATGGCAGAAGGTAAATGGATTAAAACACTGCAACAGGCAGCAACTGGAGTATGTTCCGGTTGGATGCAGGTGCGCGCAGGTCGGCGTTGGCGCAGTGCCGATGCAGGTTTCGCACTTAGTGATCATGCGGACTGGCCGGGATTGTTAGATGCCATC
>DDAD01000076.1:0-2925 GCA_002333205.1 Pedobacter sp. UBA2067 | reverse complement strand
CTGAATGAAATTGGCATTGTCTCCGAAGAGGTGAAAACACAGTACGGAAACGAAGAGGAAGAAGAACCAGTACCTACGACAACTGAAGCAATTTGAAACGATTTTCAGAACTTATACAGCAACTAGAAACAAGCAACAAGACCAACGACAAGATCGCTGCACTTGTTGACTATTTCAGCAACGCCGACGATCGGGATAAAACCTATGTGATCGCCATGTTTACTGGCAAAAAGCCTAAGCGCCCGGTGAATACAGCATTACTGCGTAGCTGGGCTACCGAACTCAGCGGCATACCCGCATGGCTATTCCAGGAAAGTTATTCCAGCGTAGGTGATCTTAGTGAAACGATTGCCCTGGTACTACCTCCACCCGAGAAAATCACTGATCGGAAACTACATGAGTGGATCATAGATCTCGCGAGCCTAAATGGAAAAAGCGATGAAGAGAAAAAAGCTTTCATCCTTGATGCCTGGAACAGCCTGGACACACCTCAAAGATTCATATTCAATAAACTCATCTCCGGTAACTTCCGCATCGGGGTATCACATAAGATGCTGGTCAACGCATTGGCCAAGCAAAGTGACATCGATAGCAACAAGATCATGCACAGCATCATGGGTAAATGGCGCCCTGAAGAAACTACCTATGATGCACTCATCGAAGGCGCCCACGTCAACACGGACAATTCCTGGCCCTACCCCTTCTGTCTTGCCTATGCATTAGAGATGCAACCAGAGGATCTTGGGGCGGTAGCTGATTGGCAGGCAGAATGGAAATGGGATGGTATCCGCGGCCAGATAGTAAAGCGGAACGGCGAACTGTTTATATGGTCGCGTGGCGAAGAACTGGTTACAGACCAATTCCCGGAATTGCATTTCCTCAAAGATGAACTCGAAGACGGCACTGTCTTAGATGGGGAAATCCTTTCGGTCAAAGACGGCAGCGTGCAGGTATTTAGTATCTTACAACAACGCCTCAACAGAAAGACCATAAACAAAGCACAGCTGAATGATGCACCGGTAGGCTTCTACATTTACGACCTGATTGAAACAGGAACGACAGACATTCGGGACAAGCCGATGCTGGAAAGGCGTGCGCTGCTCGAACAGGTAGTTTCCAAACTACAAACTAAAGATGTCGCTGTGTTATCGCCGGTCATCTCCTTTAAGAACTGGGAAGAGCTAGCAGAAATTCGTCAACATAGCCGTGACATGAACAGTGAAGGTATTATGTTAAAGCGCCTTGACTCCCCTTATCATAGTGGCAGAAAACGCGGCGACTGGTGGAAATGGAAAATCAATCCTTATACCGTTGACACAGTTTTAATTTACGCTCAAAAAGGAAGTGGTAGACGCGCTAACTTTTACACCGACTATACCTTTGCTGTGCGCGATGGTGAAAAGCTGATCACCGTAGCAAAAGCATATTCTGGCCTCACTGATAAAGAGATTAAGGAAGTTGATGCTTTCGTAAAACGGAATGCTGTAGAGAAGTTTGGCCCCGTTAGAACAGTAAAGCCCGAACTTGTATTTGAAATTGCGTTTGAAGGCATTGCAGAAAGCAAGAGGCATAAGGCCGGACTCGCATTACGCTTTCCCAGAATCCTGAGATGGCGAAAAGNNGACAGTAATTAAATGGCTGAAACAAAGCAAGAAAAAACCATTCGACTTTCAAACCGAAGCCTGGCAGTATTATGCAGAAGGCTATTGTGGAATGGTCAATGCTCCTACTGGTTTCGGTAAAACCTTCTCCATGTTCTTAGCCGTCGTTATTGAAGAGCTTAACATTATACACGAGGCAAAGACAAGCAAAGTTAAATCACCTACAAAGAAAACAGATACCGGGTTAAAGCTGCTATGGATCACACCACTGCGCTCCCTAGCAAAGGATCTTGCAAGAGCCATGCGCGAGGTTTGTACCGAATTGGAGTTAGACTGGGTCGTCGGTGTAAGGAACGGCGACACCTCACAGAATGACAAACTAAAACAGAAGAAGCAGATGCCCGAGGTGTTGATCATCACCCCGGAGAGCATGCACCTGCTGCTGGCACAAAAAGGTACCATCAGCAACTTCAATAACCTCCGTTGCATCGTTGCCGACGAATGGCACGAGCTCATCGGCAGCAAACGTGGTGTGCTCGCAGAGCTGGCAATGTCAAGGATCCGTGGCCTACTTCAAGAAAAACACCCGGAGCGTCTGCTGCGTATCTGGGGGATCTCTGCAACCATTGGTAATATGGAGGAAGCGCTGGATGTTCTGGTGCCCTATGAGGACGTCTTAAAGGTCATTGTAAAAGCGGACATTGAGAAAAAAATCGACATCCGATCGGTGTTGCCGGATCATATAGACATGCTGCCTTGGGCGGGTCACCTTGGTCATAAGCTTGCACACAAGTTGCTGCCCATCATCCACAAAAGTAAAACAACACTAATCTTTACCAATACACGGGGCCAGGCAGAGCTGTGGTACCAAAATTTGCTCAAACTCGGTGAGAACCTTGCTGGCNNTCAGCACCTCTTCATTAGACTTAGGCGTAGATTTTAAACCGGTAGATACCGTAGTGCAGGTTGGCTCACCTAAAGGTGTCGCACGCTTTTTACAACGTGCAGGCCGGAGCGGTCACTCGCCCTATGAAACATCAACCATCTATTTTCTGCCCACACATGCCTTAGAGCTCGCAGAAGCTTCGGCCATAAAGGAGGCTGCAAAGACACAGGACATCGAAAGTAGACAACCAGTTGTAATGGCCTTTGATACACTCATTCAATATCTGGTAACGCTGGCCGTAGGCGATGGATTTGATGATAAAGTAATTTTCCGCGAGGTAAAAGAAACTTACGCCTATAGGGAACTGCTAGATTCGGAATGGGCCTGGATCATGCAGTTCATCACGTCAGGTGGCGATAGCCTGGCTGCCTATAATGA
>DDAD01000075.1 GCA_002333205.1 Pedobacter sp. UBA2067 | reverse complement strand
TTTTTTCCAAGGTATCCAGCTTGTACAGCACACATCAATCCACAAGCTCCAGCTCCAATTATTATAGCATCTACATCCATCAATCCGTTTTATATTGTATTTTTGTCTCAAAATTAAGCATTACTTTCATATCGATATGGCAAAACAGATTAGTGATTTAAAATTAGGCATATTGGGCGGTGGCCAGCTTGGCCGGATGATGATTCAGGAGGCGATAAACTATAACGTCACTACGCTTGTACTTGATCCTGACGCGGATGCACCTTGTAAACACATCTGTAACCACTTTACTCATGGTTCAATTTCAGACTATGATTCGGTTTATAATTTCGGCAGGAAGGCCGATATTATTACCATTGAAATCGAAAAAGTAAACATTGAAGCCCTTGAACAGCTTGAAAAGGAAGGAAAGTTAGTGTTCCCACAGGCGCGTGTAATTCGATTGATTCAGGACAAGGGTGTTCAGAAGCAATTCTTCAAGGAGAACGATATCCCTACAGCACCTTTTCAGCTGGTAAGCAACAAAAAAGAGCTCATTAATCCGAATTTCCCTTTCCCGTATATGCTTAAGCAGCGCAAAGACGGATATGATGGCAAAGGTGTAATGAAAATGGAGTCTGCAGCCGATGTAGATGCAGCTTTCGACAGTCCTTCTTTAATTGAAGAACTTGTAGATTTTGAAAAAGAGGTGGCTATAATTGTTGCAAGAAATAGCGATGGCGATATGAAATCCTTTCCGATGGTTGAAATGGAGTTTAATGCTGAAGCGAATCTTGTTGAATTCTTAATCAGCCCTTCCACTTACCCGGAGGATTTGCAGCTAAAAGCTGAGACTATTGCTAAGAATGTAGCTCTGGCGTTAAATATCACTGGAATTTTAGCCGTTGAAATGTTTATCACCAAAGATGGTGACATCCTTGTAAACGAGCTGGCTCCCCGTCCGCATAACAGTGGTCATCACAGCATCGAAGGAAACTTTGTTTCTCAATTTGAACAACACCTTCGTGCCATTTACAATCTTCCTTTAGGCGATACGCGTCCGCGAAGCAATGCGGTGATGATTAACCTGCTAGGTGAAAAAGGACATGAGGGCGTAGCTGTTTACGAAGGGCTGGAGAAAATCATGGCGCTGGACGGTGTTTATGTTCACCTTTACGGAAAAAAATATACCAAGCCTTTCAGAAAAATGGGGCATGTTACCATAGTAGATCAAAATCGGGAACAAGCCATTGAAAAAGCAAACCTGGTTAAAAACACCTTAAAAATTAAATCCTAATGAGCGCAGTAGTTGGCATTATCATGGGCAGTAAGTCGGACCTAAACATCATGAACGACGCTGCTGAAATCATGAAAGCATTTGATGTTGAATTTGAATTNNTGAGCGCGGCATTAAAGTCATCATAGCCGGTGCCGGTGGTGCGGCACACTTACCGGGAATGGTAGCTTCTATTACAACTCTGCCAGTTATTGGTGTTCCGGTAAAATCATCTAATTCCATTGATGGCTGGGATTCCATTCTCTCTATTTTGCAAATGCCGAATGGCATACCTGTAGCTACTGTGGCACTTAATGCCGCAAAGAATGCTGGCCTTCTGGCTGTGCAGATTCTTGCGACCGCAAATCCGGAACTTGGAAAGCGTATGCAGGCCTATAAGGATGAGCTCCGTGCAGTAGTTGAAGCCTCTGCTGCCGAACTTGAAAATAACGCTAATTAAGATTAGGGTTCTGCGGGAAGTTAACCACATGGGCGTATTTCGGACCAAGGTTAACGATAACATCCCGCCATACTTCTTCTTCATTGCCAGTAAACAGAACATCTGCATCGTACCGATCGGATACTATCCAGGTGTTCTGACTGATTTCTTCCAGAAGCTGTGCTTCTGCCCAACCAGAATATCCGATGAAGAATTTCACCTCATGCTCGCTGAGCATATTTCCTGCTAAAAGAATCTTCAGCGTTTCAAAGTTGCCGCCCCAGTAAATACCTGGCGCAATAAGTTCTCCGTCGTTCATCTTTTCGTATGCACGATGGATGAAGTGTATGGTGTCATTAGCAACTGGCCCGCCCACATAGATCGGAAAATCCGCGTGCTCCAATTCCGGCAGTAAATCACTTAACATCAAGTTGCTCCGCTGATTAAGCACAAAGCCAATGGTGGCTTCGGGTGCATGCTCGGCAAGCAGGATAACGGATCTTTTAAAATTGGGGTCGTTCAGGAATGGTTCAGAAATCAGGAGGCGGCCGGTTTCAGGAATTATAGGACTTAACATTTGAAAATATTAGTGGTAAAACTCAATAAACTATAAGCTAAATTTGTTGTACTATGGAATTAACAAAAGAATCCCTTCAGAACTTACGCCAGGAGTATCGGTCGGCTATATTAACAGAGCAAGATATAGACCAAAATCCCATTGTACAGTTTAAAACCTGGTTTCAACAGGCACTTGATGCACAATTGTACGAACCTAATGTTATGACACTCGCCACGGCAACAGCAGATGGTATCCCTTCCGCCAGGATTGTATTATTGAAAGGATTTGATGAGCAAGGCTTTGTGTTTTACACGAACTACGAGAGTCACAAAGGGCGTGAACTACAGGAGAATCCGCGCGCTGCATTGGTATTCTTCTGGCCCGAGCTGGAGCGCCAGGTTCGAATTGAAGGTGAAGTAAGCAAGGTGGCACCAGAGGTTTCTACGGAATATTTTCATTCCCGTCCCCATGGCAGTCAGATTGGTGCGATGGTTTCTCCACAAAGTCAGGTAATCAAAAGCAGAGATGAGCTGGAAAACCATATCGTTATTCTAAAAGAAAAATATGCAAAACAGGTAGTTCCACGCCCGGATCACTGGGGTGGCTACGTAGTTAAACCGAACAATATTGAGTTCTGGCAAGGACGCCCAAGCAGGCTTCACGACAGAATCCGGTATAAGTTCGTTGATGGCAGCTGGATAATTGATAGATTAGCACCCTAAAATAAGAATATGAACCAAATAGCAGTAATCGGTTCCGGAACTATGGGTAACGGAATAGCGCATACCTTTGCCCAATTCGGATACAAAGTTAACCTCATCGACATCAATCAAGCCGCTCTAAACAAGGCTTTGGAAACCATCGAAAGAAATCTTGACCGTCAGGTATCAAAAGGCACACTCAGTGCTGAAGATAAACAGCATACGTTAACTAGAATTACCACCTACAGCGACCTTCGGTCAGGCGTGGAGCACGCGGATTTTGTTGTTGAAGCAGCCACAGAAAACCTGGAGCTCAAATTAAACATCTTTCGCGACCTGGATGCTGCAGCACCTGCGCACGCGATCCTTGCCAGCAACACTTCTTCCATTTCCATCACGCACATTGCTTCCGTAACTTCACGTGGTGCTCAGGTTATAGGCATGCATTTCATGAATCCCGTTCCAGTAATGAAGCTTGTAGAGGTAATTAGAGGATATGCAACCAGCGATGACACCACTGCAAAAGTAATGGAGCTATCTGCCAAGCTGGGTAAAACCCCTGTTGAAGTGAATGACTATCCCGGATTCGTGGCAAACAGAATCTTAATGCCGATGATCAATGAGGCTATTTACACACTTTTTGAAGGTGTTGCAGGCGTTCAGGAAATTGATACTGTGATGAAGCTAGGTATGGCCCATCCAATGGGACCATTGCAGCTGGCTGATTTTATCGGGNNCTCGCAATTTTGAATGTTCTACATGATGGTTTTGGAAACCCTAAATATGCACCTTGCCCACTACTGGTGAATATGGTACGTGCGAGTAAGTTCGGGATAAAAGCAGGCGAAGGCTTTTATAATTATGCAGCAGGAACTAAGGATGCGCCGGTGGCTTCTAAATTCTTAAACTAACATTTTTAGCATACCCAGTATTTATACTAACTTTGCGTCATGAATGAACATCTTGATCCATCTTTCGATAACCTGAGCCCTACTGAGCGCGATATCGAAAAGGTTCTGCGTCCTCAGGCTTTTGATGATTTTACCGGACAGGATAAAATCATGGAAAACCTGAAGATCTTCGTAGCTGCCGCAAAACTGCGTGGGGAACCGCTGGACCACGTCTTGTTGCATGGTCCTCCAGGGCTAGGTAAAACGACCTTATCGCACATCATAGCGAATGAGATGAACGTGGGCATAAAGATAACTTCAGGTCCGGTGTTAGACAAACCCGGAGACTTAGCTGGTCTGCTCACCAATCTCGAAACAGGTGACGTGCTTTTTATTGATGAAATTCACCGATTGAGCCCGCTGGTTGAGGAGTATCTATATGCTGCTATGGAGGACTTTAAGATCGACATCATGTTGGAAAGCGGCCCAAATGCACGATCTGTACAAATCAGCCTCAACCCTTTTACACTAGTGGGTGCTACCACGAGATCAGGTCTACTTACAGCTCCCCTGCGGGCCCGTTTCGGAATAAACTCCAGGCTGGCCTACTACGACGCAAAGNNACCTTCGGAGATTTTGAAGACGCCAATCACGGATGAAGGTGCTTATGAAATTGCTAGAAGAAGTCGTGGTACACCCAGAATCGCTAATGCACTGCTTAGAAGAACGCGCGATTTTGCACAGATAAAAGGAAACGGACAGATCGATACCGATATTGCGCGCTATGCATTGACAGCACTCAACGTAGACGAACACGGTCTCGATGAAATGGATAACAAGATCCTGCTCACCATTATAGATAAATTTAAAGGAGGTCCCGTAGGACTTAAAACAATCGCTACAGCAGTCGGAGAAGACGAGGGTACTATTGAAGAGGTATATGAACCCTTTCTAATACAGGAAGGTTATATTATGCGTACCTCAAGGGGGCGGGAAGTAACTGAAGCAGCCTATAAACACTTAAATAGGCAGTATCACAATCAGTCCGGAAGATTATTTTAAGCGCAGCCTAAGGCTAACCTTGCTCTTGCGCGTACTCTATTGTCAAACTCCCCATTGTTAAAAGTAGAAGTTCCTGTTTTCTATATGGAAACAGGAACTTTATATCTACTTGCGAAAAACAAACCAAAGTATAAACAGGATCACTAAAATAATCGGAATGATCCACTTTAGTGTAGGTCCGGCACCTTTGTCATTCTTCTCAAACACCGCTTCTTTCGACGGTCCCGGATCGGCTTTATGTTTATCGTAATCGTGTTCTATTGGCTTTGGATCTGGATTTACATCCTTATTGTTTTGTGGTTCAATATTTTCCATTTTAAGTGTTTTTATGTTTATTAGAACAACAACTTTAACATTGAAAGGTTTGTGGTCAATACTTTATCTTTGCGTCAATGGATGCAATTACCACTAGATATAGCAAGCTGATTAAGGCTGAGGCCTTGAGGCTTGGCTTTGGCCAATGTGGTATTTCTAAGGCGGAATTTCTTGAGGAAGAAGCGCCTAGGTTGGAAGCCTGGCTACAAAGTGGGCTCCATGGCACCATGAGCTATATGGAAAATCACTTTGATAAACGCCTGGACCCACGCCTACTGGTTGAAGGTGCAAAATCGGTCATAAGTCTGAGCCTAAACTACTATCCAGAAGAACAACAAACTGATCCTGAAGCACCAAAACTCTCCAAATACGCCTATGGTGAAGATTATCACCAGGTGATCAAAGCAAAGCTTACCAGTCTACTTGAATACATACGAAAAGAAATCGGGGAAGTTAGTGGACGTGCATTCACCGACTCTGCACCTGTTCTGGACCGCGCCTGGGCGAAAAAATCCGGTCTTGGCTGGGTGGGAAAAAACAGCAATCTCATAAGCAAGAAAACTGGTTCCTTCTTTTTCCTTGCCGAATTGATCATTGACCTGGAGCTGGAGTACGATCATGATGTGCAGACCGATCATTGTGGGACCTGCACGCGCTGCATAGACGCTTGTCCAACGGAGGCAATTATATCTCCAGCTGTTGTAGACGCTAAAAAATGTATCTCCTACCTAACGATAGAGCTCAAAGATGAGATATCCCCAGAATTCAAGGGCAAGATGGTTAACTGGATGTTTGGCTGTGACATATGCCAGGATGTATGCCCTTGGAACAGGTTTTCAGTCCCCCACACAATAGCTGAATTTAAACCTAAACCTGGATTGCTTCAGATGAGTAAATCAGATTGGGAGGAGATCACCCAGGAAGTGTTCAGCACCATCTTTAAGAATTCTGCGGTAAAGCGGACCAAGTATAAAGGTCTAAGCAGAAATATCAACTTCATCAAACAGGTTTGATTTTCAGTGTGTTAAACCTCACACCTTAACCAAACCTTGTAGGGTGCTCCCAAAGTTTGATAGTGTACTACCCTACAAATTAAGAATGTTGTCGCTTTTATTCTTATCAGGAGTATGTGGCCCTCCGAGCAAAAGACGCTTCAGTTTCTTACCTGTACCTATCTCAATTTGCACTTTCGAGGCTCCTGTTTCCCAAACACAGATACTCCGATGCACGGTTTCCCTGGTACCATCTTCGAAGGTTAAGTTCAGTTCTATTGGCAATGGCTTGTTGCTTTTATTTTCGATGGTTATTTCATAACCCTTGGCGCTTTTCGTAACGCCCGCAATTGCGAGATCGGTAACACCTTCCTCAAAGAACCAGCGCTTCGNNGAACGACGATGGGGGAATCTGTCCAGCGCTTCCAGAACCAATCCATATTCTTACCAGCACCTTCATTCATGCTGTAAAAGAAGTCGTGTGGCATTGGATGTTTACCATTCCAGTTCTTGATGTAGTGGTGCAAAGCTTTAGTGAACAACGGCTCACCAAGATAATCGCGAATAAAAAGGTAACCCATCGCAGGCTTTGGATAGGAATTGGTGAAAGTTCCTGCGCCTTTTAGTTCAGTGGTAAGCGTTGTTATAGGCGTATCGTCTTTTCTGCCTGAAGTATTTGCTGTTGGCTCCACGCCATAAGTATCAACCATTTTAGGCTCAATCATTGGCCCAATCTCCCACTCCCCGATTGTTGCCCAGCCTTCATCCATCCAGGCGTGTTTAGTTTCATTTGTTCCCATGTAAAAGGGAAACATGGGATGGAAAATTTCGTGGACAGTTAAGGTGATGGCATCATCACGTTCTTTGACAGGATTGTCATTAACCATCATGGGAAACTCCATCTGATCTAAACCATCAAATATCGTTTCATGGGGATATGGATATGGCCACTTTGGGAATACATGGCTCATCGCATGAACGGTACTTCGGGCAAAATCTACCACCTCGTAGTAGTCCTTGTGTTCAGGATTAAACACTGCATCAACCCGTGTACGCCTTGATGTGGTAGAATCCACCACTACACTGGTAGATTTCCATAGGTAATGGTTGCTAACCGCAAAGGCGAAGTCTGGTACATACTTAGCCTCATACTTGAAGGTATTCTGTCCTTTGTTCGTTACCGAACGGCCTTCTAGATCAGCTTTAGAAATAATATTTACAACAGAATCCACACGTCCAGCAAGGCGTAATCTTTCCGCAACAGGCTTACTGAACACCTTATCGGCGTTCTTCAAGTCGCCTGTAGCCCAAACCACGTAATTGTCGGGAACAGTAATCTCTGCCTTGAAATCGCCGAAATCGTTGTAGAACTCCTCTTCACCGGTATATGGATATTTGTTCCAGCCATCCAGGTCGTCATACACGGCAATTCTTGGAAAAAAGTAGGCAATGAAGTAAGCGCCATCATCTACCTGCCCCGTTCTAATATGTGAACCTTTATTTAAGGTATAGCTATAGTTTAGCTTGACTGTAAGCGATTTGCCAGGATTAAGCGCTGAAATTGCTGCGTGCATATTCGTGCCGTCTACAACATAGGCGTCTTTTTTCAACACCTGTTCACCGACACGAAAATCTGTGATAGCTACTCCCTCATGTTTGTCAGATTCGGTGATGCGGGCCTTCCCGGCCACACCTTTCTTGTACAAATTTGGGTACAACTTAAACCAGAGCTGTTTGAGCGTATCGGGACTATCATTGTAATACTTTATCTCCACCTGGCCACTAACCACGCGAGTGGAAGGTTCAAAGTTCACTTTAAGCGCATAATCTGCGTGGTTTTGCCAGTAGTTCCTTCCCGGTTTCCCGGTAATAGCTCTGGTACCTTTCTGATAAGCCTTTTGCACCTCAGCAGGTACNNTGAAGCTTGGCCGGTTAGCGGGCACCGGGGTCTTTTGCAGGGGCTTAACCTCAGCTGCAGGTTCTGCATGCTCAACAGAAGGTACAACACCGGCATTCTTAGCTTGGGAGGCCGCTTGCTGTACTAGTTTTGCCGCTTTCGCTTCATCCTTCTTCTTATTCCAGCGTTGCCAAATCTCGTCCAGCTTCTTTTTGGTATATAAAGGGAAATCACCTTGTTTCATCCAGGCATAATAGCTCGGCTCAATGTCAAACACCTGCTCGCAGCATTTACCCTTATGTTTACCAAAGTTGAATGTCTCTTGATTGTCTTCATTGTACACCATACGTCCTGCAAAGTCCACAGGCTTATTCATGTTCGTAAACAGGTGAAGCGCGTCGACGTCATTCTGAACAGGCTTGGAAATATTACCTTGCTTATCTTCAAAGTCCATGTCTTTATAGCGCTCCAGTTGTGCTAACAACACATGGTATGTTGCCGTAATATCAGCCTCTGCAGAGTGTGCATTTACAATGTCTTTATCACAGTAGAATTTATATGCAGCTCTCAACGTACGTTGCTCCATCTGGTGGAAGATGTTCTGCACATCAACGAACTTGCGGTCAGACATATCGAAATCAACGTCAACGCGCAAAAATTCTTCAAGCAATACCGGAATGTCAAAGCGGTTTGAATTATATCCTGCCAGATCAGCATCACCAATAAAATCTGCAAGCTCCTGTGCCACCATCCGGAAAGTTGATGCATCCTTTATATCTTCATCATAAATACCATGAATTAAGGATGAAGCAAGCGGAATAGGCATTTCAGGATTAATGCGCATGCTTTTTACAATTTCAGTACCATCAGGCATGGCCTTAAGAATGGCAATTTCAACAATCCTGTCAGAGGCTACATTTACACCAGTTGTCTCAAGGTCAAAAAATGCAAGTGGGCGATTTAGGTTTAATTTCATTATAGTCTATTCTTTCTGTTCAGCGCTGTTTCGCCTACTGTTTAAATCAAAAGTCGTAAAAATCATCCGCTTATTTCAATTTATTTGACATGCACCAGATTCAGCTATCTTCGACCATCTAATGCTCATTTATGTTTAAACGCTTCAAGATAGTAGCCCTGCTACTATTTACCTTCAGCGCAGCCAACGCGCAAAGTTTGGAATATGGCAAACACAAACCTTCGGATTTCCTAATCAACCTAAAGACCTGGAGCTAAAAAACCAATTCGGCAGCTTCATATCCAGAATCAGTAAGAAAGGTAACGAGCTGNNTCAACGGTGGTAGCCATGCTGCTTCGGATTACACGGCTTTCGCCGAATTCCTGAACCAGATCGCGACAGCCGACCGTGCGAAAGTTATATTTAAGACGAACTAACTTAGCAGTATAATCCCTGCGGCAATCGCGACGATCATTAATACATACATGAGGATCTCGGTTACCGCAAACTTCTTTTTCGCCGTCCAGAAGTTGTCTTCTTCTTTAAACTTCGGTTTCATATTAGTTGTTTACTGGTCCTGCTTTCACAATTGTGCGTTGAAAAGCCGGCAGTGATAAGTCTTCTACAATGATGCCGCGGCTTGGAGAAGCGTGTACAAAGGAATCTCCATTCAGATAAATTCCAACATGGTCAATCTCTCTTCCACCAAACGAAAAGAAAATCAGGTCACCTTCTTTAAGCTGGTTAAGGTTCTTTTCCTTAATTACTGAAGCTTGATCTACAGAACGACGAGGAAGCTGCTTACCATAAATATCTTTTTGCACCAGATAGGTGAAACCGGAGCAATCGATGCCGCGTTTATCCAGTCCCCCTAAACGGTATTTTACCCCAGACCATTCGTTAATATTCATGTACAGTTGTTTATTCTTCAAACTTGCCATCGCTTCAGCAGCTTTGGCGGCCTTAGTTGCCGAGGGGACATAACGCTTTGAACTACAAGCGGTAAAGAATAATGCCAGGGCAAGCAGCATTGCAAATTGATAATTGAGTTTCCTAGTCATACTTAGTTTTTAATTAACCGCTGAATTTCATCTAGTTTCAGCAAAGCTTCTACTGGCGTTAATACATTTANNCAATGGCAAACATGTGCAGTTGATAAGCCTGGTTTTGTACCTTTTTAATGCTATCCTTGATGCTTTGACCTTCTGTCCGATCTATCTCCAGCTTCTTCAGGATTTCGTTGGCACGGTTGATTAACTTCGGCGGCATACCGGCCATTTTCGCTACATGAATACCAAAACTATGCTCGCTTCCACCGGGCACCAACTTCCGCAGGAAGATGATTTTATTTCCCGCTTCCTTAATGGAAACATTAAAATTCTTGATCCGGCTCATCGTGCTCGCAAGCTCGTTTAGCTCATGATAGTGGGTAGCAAATAAGGTCTTCGGTTTTGCTGTCGGATGGGTGTGCAGGAACTCTGCAATAGCCCAGGCGATGGAAATACCATCGTAGGTGCTTGTTCCACGTCCAATCTCATCCAGCAGGATCAATGAACGGTCGGAAATGTTGTTGAGGATACTGGCCGTTTCGTTCATCTCAACCATGAAGGTACTCTCACCAGAGGATAAATTGTCTGAAGCTCCAACCCTGGTGAAGATTTTATCAACCAGGCCTATTTCTGCTGCTTTTGCTGGCACGAAACAACCCATCTGTGCCATCAGCACGATCAAGCCAGTTTGCCGTAATATCGCCGACTTACCAGACATATTCGGACCAGTTATGATGATGATCTGCTGCGTATCATTGTCCAGAAAGACATCATTTGTGATATATTCCTCACCTACGGGCAGCTGTTTTTCAATCACCGGGTGCCGCCCGCCTTTAATGTCGAGCACCTTGCGGGTGTTAAGCGCCGGTTTTACATAGTGATTCTTAATAGCCAACTGTGCAAAACATAGCAGCACATCCAGCTGCGCAATTAAAAAGGCATTCAGCTGAATGGGTTTAATGTTCGTGCTAACCTGGTATACCAGCTCCTGATAAAGACGGATCTCGATTTGCTGGATCTTATCCTCAGCACCCAAAATCTGTTCCTCGTATTCCTTTAATTCAGGTGTAATATATCGTTCCGCATTTACAAGCGTCTGCTTACGTATCCAGTCTGCAGGCACCTTATCCTTGTGTGTATGTGTCACTTCCAAATAGTACCCGAACACATTGTTGAAGGCAATCTTTAACGATGGAATGCCTGTTGCTGCAGCCTCCCGCTTTTGTATTTCCACAAGAAAGCCTTTTCCTCCGAATGCAATGTTACGAAGACGATCAAGTTCTTCATCAACGCCTTCGGCAATAACATTTCCCTTTAACAACACCGCAGGTGGGTCTTCCTGAAGCTCACGTTCCAGTCGGGCTCGTATGCTCAGGCAGGGATTGAGCTGTTCGGCAAGCTGCTCCAGAAATGGATTTTTGCTTTCTGCAGCAATCTGCTTTACTGCTTCAATATGTTGGAGTGCTTTTTTAAGTTGTGATAGTTCCCTTGGACCTACCTTTTGCAGGCCAACCTTGGAAATCAGTCGTTCCAGATCTCCGATTTGCTTAATGTGCGTTAATAGCTCTTCTATCAAACCAGGATGTTGTACAAAGTACTCAACCATACCCAACCGTTCCTGAATTGGCTTTAATTCCTTCAGCGGCATGATGATCCACTTGTGCAACAAGCGTGCACCCATTGGTGTACTGGTCTGATCCAATACTTCAAACAGGGTTACTGCATTATCATTCGCCGAGCTTACAAGTTCAAGGTTACGGATTGTAAAACGATCCAACCACATGAACTGGTCTTCTTCCAGCCTGGCAATAGCCGTAATATGTTTTAAGTTCCGGTGTTCGGTTTCATTTAGGTAATGCAAGATTACACCTGCAGCAATGATCGCTGTGGTAAGTTTATCTACTCCAAAGCCTTTTAAAGAGCTTACCTCAAAATGTTTGGTGAGCGTCTCCGTTGCATAGTCTGCAGTGAAAGCCCAGTCGTCCAGATGAAAAGTATAGAACTTGTCGCCAAAGTACTCCATGAACTCTTTGCGTTTGCTCTTCTGGAACACGACCTCGGTCGGTTTAAAGCCTTGTAGTAGCTTATNNCTCGCCGGTTGAAATATCCAGGAAAGACACGCCACATTGCTGCTTCTCAAAATAAACGGCGGCGAGGTAGTTATTCGATTTCTGATTTAGAATGTTGTCGTTATAGGCTACGCCTGGGGTTACCAGTTCGGTTACACCACGCTTAACAATGGTCTTTGTTGTTTTCGGATCTTCGAGCTGGTCGCAAATGGCTACCCGCTGACCGGCACGCACCAATTTAGAAAGGTAATTCTCCAGGGAATGATGCGGGAAACCCGCAAGTTCAATATGACCGTTAGGTCCCTGCCCCCTGCGCGTAAGTACAATACCCAGGATCTGAGCAGTTTTAACTGCATCTTCCCCAAAGGTTTCGTAAAAGTCGCCTACTCTAAACAATAATAATGCACCGGGATACTTTGCCTTGATGACATTGTATTGCTGCATTAAGGGAGTTTCCTTCGTTTTATCCTTAGCCAAAATGATTCTGTTTACAAAAACTGTAAATATAATACCTTCAGCTTAGTCTTTGAACCCTGAATTAAATTAAAGTTTCTAAAACTACAGTAACCTGCAGATTACAGCTGTGTTATGTACTCCAAAAACCGGCGCAATGCCTCGCGTTTTTCAGCTGTCAAGCTGAAATCAAGCTTATTCATCAGGTAGTCGTCGAGATCAAAATGAGCGACAGCGGGCAAGGCATCAATTACAGCTTTCCTGTTTTCAAGTCCGAGTTTCAGCGCGCTATCAAAAGCTTGCTTAAAGTCTTCCGGAAGTTCTTTATTTGCTACCCAGGCCGCGTAGACGAATGGCAAACCTGTGAAATTCATCCATTGCTCACCCATGTCGTACCAATACGGAAATTCGTTCTTTTTACCGAACGTACGATCTCCGATCAGCACCATCGCGTCAGTGTCAGCGTCCAGATCGGTTGTAAACTCAACCTCCTGTTTCCAGTAAAATTTCAGTAATACCTTAGCCAGGTTATTGGATGTGCGGGAATGCTTATCCAGTTTCACCGTACGGATCTCTTCCACCGGCACATTTGAAAAAATGAACACAGAATTTACCGCGCCGACCGAGCCAATGCAGTAACTTGCAATGATGTTTGCATTTGGCACGTGTGGTATTGCTGCTACCGGTATCAAGCCTACATCTACCTGACCTTCAATAAGTCTGGCAGCGCAATCTGAAGGAATATCTAAGCTTAGATCAATTTGATTGATGACATCTGAATGTTCGATGCCGTATATGAAAGGTTTTGAATTTGTATAAGATACAGCGGATATTTTTACTTTATTCAAGGTAACTATTTTAGATGATCGGTATTATTAAAATCAAGCATTTCGAACTTTCCATCCCGATACTTGAAACGGTATAATGTGGTGTTCAGGTGCGGAAAATCCGCCATTTCTGACAGTGGTTTTCCGGTAAGCATGCAGCATAGCAGTCGCATTGCACGACCATGCATGCAGACTAAAATCTTGTGTTCATCAGGCTTGGAGATGATGTAATCCATAGCTTCCTGAAGTCTGGTCCGAACCTCAGCAGGACTTTCGCCACCATCAAACTTTGCATCATAATTTCCTGCTTGCCATTGTTCCACCAATTCGCGGAACACAGCCCGGGAATGCTCGGTTGCGGTCATGCCTTCCCACTCGCCCCAGGCAAGTTCATCCAGGCCAGACAATTGCTCCCAAGGAAGCCCGGCTTCGATAAAAGCTTTAACTGTTTGGTGCGTACGCTTTAAGGTAGAGGTATATAGCTTATTAAAAGGAACAGCTTTGTAGTGCTGATAAAATGCTGCGCCCTGAGCGCGACCAACATCGTTCAGGTCGCTGTTAATTCCACGTCCTTGTACAATGCCGGCAGCATTAAGATCGGTCTCACCATGCCTGATGATATAGATTTCCTTTTCCATCAATTGATAATCGGAAGTTTATAAAACTGCGGCTTGATGGAATCTTCAAAAACATGGTTAGTATAATCCGTAACTACTTTATAAAGCGTATCCCGCTCAATTGGTTGTCTATTCACCTGCTTAATTAGTTCTACAAGTTCTTTGGTGCTCATTCCAGGGGTTTGCTCCTCAGCACCCGCCATAGAATAGATCTTGGTCGTATCGTCTAACGTTCCATCAATATCATCTACCCCAAAGTTCAAGGATAGCTGTGCAGTTTGCCTGCTGATCATTGCCCAGTAAGCTTTAATATGATCGAAGTTGTCGAGGTAAATCCTTGCAATCGCATAATTACGCAGATCTTCAATCACGGATACCTCTGGTACATCACTCATCTGATTGTTCTGGTTGCGAAATTTCAAAGGAATGAAAGCCTGGAAGCCTCCGGTTTTATCCTGAAGCTGACGTAATCTTTCCATGTGATCTACGCGATGCCAGAATTGTTCTATATGCCCATATAGCATGGTTGCATTACTGCGCATGCCGAGTTTATGTGCCTGTTCGTGAATGTCCAGCCACTGCTCTGCATTACACTTATCATTGGCAATTTTGGTTCTAACCTCTGGATGGAAAATCTCAGCACCACCACCTGGCATCGAATCTAAACCAGCTTCTTTGAGGTATTTCATACCATCATAGTGGCTCAATTTTGCTTTTTTGAAGATGTAGTAATATTCTACTGGTGTTAATGCCTTGATGTGCAAGTCTGGCCGGTGTGCTTTGGTGCGACGGAAGAACTCCGCATAGAAATCCAGATTTTGCTTGGGTACTACCCCTCCGGTGATGTGAACTTCTGTAACAGGCTCATCATCGTATTTCTTCAAAGCCTCAATCATCGCATCTACACTCATCTCCCAGCCGTCTTCACGCTGTTTAATCAAGCGAGAATACGAGCAGAAATTACAGGTATAAACACAAAGGTTAGTAGGTTCTATATGAAAGTTGCGGTTGAAATAGGTTCTGTCACCATGTTTACGTTCGCGGATGAAATTGGCAAGTACACCTAAATAGCTAAGCTCACCATGCTCGTATAGGTATACACCTTCATCAAAAGTGATTCGCTCCGCATTCAGTACTTTAACAGCAATTTTTCTCAATGGCTCAGGTAAACCGGCATCATTGATTAGAAAATTAAGTTTTTTAATGGTATCCATTTCCATGTCGTGTAGACAAAAGTACAAAAAAATGGCAGGTGGTGGCTTTGCATGCAAGGTGATGCTGTCAGGTATTTGTAAAAGGAAAGGCTATAGCATTGTTACTGTTTGCTCCGCATAGCTTCCCTGAAGTACTTCAACGGGACGAAAAGCATCCCGAAACACTCCCCTTCCTGTTTACCCATGTGCTTATGGTGCACCTTATGTGCCTTCCGTAGTGCACGGAAGTAAATGTTATTGGTACGGGTAAACCACTTGAATCTTTGATGAATAAACACGTCATGAACAAGGAAGTATGCAATACCGTAAAGTGTGATGCCAATTCCGATAAAAAACATAAAACGATAGCCTTCAACAAAATTCCCTACTGCAAAGAAGAACATTGATACGCCCGCAAATATTACAAAGAAATAATCGTTCTTTTCGAAAAAGTGTGGTGTCTTGTTATGGTGGTCCTCATGCAAATTCCAAAACAAGCCGTGCATGATGTATTTGTGTGTAAGCCAAGTCACACATTCCATCATACAGAAGGTAATTAATACAATCCCAATGTTAAACAATACAGACATAGTTATAAATTCTTTAGCATCTCCGTTTCAGCCTTAGAACCAGGCTTATCAGTAATCAGGTATTTTTTAATTCTCCGATGAAGATCTGGATCTTTTGGAGCACTTGCATCTGCTTTAAGGAAGTTGACCAGCAACTGACGATCATTCTTCACATTGTCGCTATAGTTTAGCATCGCAGGTACGTTAACCTGGGTGGTATACCTAAAGAAGATGAGCTCCGGATTTTTAGGTGCTTTTGATATTGCAAGTTCCAGCAGTCGTTTTCCTTTTTTAAAGTGGGAAACCTTATTGATCGGATTAAATGCATGCTTAGCCTGGATCATTTCGGAAATTGCTTTAAAGCCCAAGGTCACTGGTGCAGCGGTTTTTTCGTCCAATTTCCTGAAGCGATCACTGAATTGATCTGCAACTTTGCTGTCATTAGCGGCAAGATCAAGCTGTTTACGCATTTCCACCAGATCATTACTGGTTTGCACAACATGAAGCCCAAGGAAAAGAAATAGTATTTTGATCATTAGATTAATCTTAAACTATGTTTAACATACGAGCCGGCCAAAAGGCTCAACTTCTTGGCATTTGGCACCCGAATGCGGCTCTCNNATCAAAGTCCTTCTGAATCTCACATTCTATCTGCTCCTTTTCTTTTTGCGTAAAAACACTTAGATCCACACCAGGAAAGTAAACGCGTCCCAAGCCTTCATAATCGTTTTTCAGATCGCGTAAAAAGTTTACCTTTTGAAAGGCAGCACCAAGTTTCATTGCTGAAGGTTTAAGGTGATCATAAAGCGCACGGTCATTTTCGGTGAATACGCGCAGGCACATCAATCCCACCACTTCTGCAGAGCCAAGAATATATGTTTCGTAAGAAAAAAGCGAATGGTTTTTATCTTTAAGGTCCATCTCCATACTCGCAAGAAACTGTTCAATCAGTTCCCGCTCAATCCCGTAATTGTTAACCACATGCTGGAAGCTGTTCAATATTGGGTTTAAGCTGATCTTTCGATCAATCGCACGATAGGTGCTTTCCATAAACTCCTTCAGCAATGTTTCCTTATCATAATCATGAAAGGAGTCAACAACTTCATCTCCCAAACGCACAAATCCGTAAATGCTATAGATCGCTTCGTGGAATTTTTTGTGCAGACAACTAATGCCTAAAGAAAAGCTCGTACTATAGGTCTTCGTGACAATTTTGCTTGAGGCTATAGAGATGTCATCAAATAGTTGTTTCATGAAGCTGTTTTTTTGTTAGTACTTTTAATAATTCTTGCGCTGCAACTTGCCCGGAAATCAAAGCAGGTGGAACGCCTGGCCCAGGCACGGTGAGCTGTCCCGTGTAGAAGAGATTATCGAGCTTTTTGTTTTTCAAAGACGGTTTTAAGACCGCAGTCTGACTTAATGTATTTGCCAGACCATAGGCATTTCCCCCATATGCGTTATAGTCATCTACGAAATCATTAATACAATAGGATTTTTTATAGATGATATTTTCTTTGAAATTAGTACCACTGAAATCCTCAATTCTGCTGATAATACCATCAAAATACGAGTTTCGTGTCGCTTCGGTATCCTCAAGTGCTGTAGCAACCGGAACCAGAATAAACAAATTTTCCATACCAGCTGGCGCAACGGTGTCATCTGTTTTAGAAGGACAACATACATAAAACAAAGGCTTATCCGGCCATTGTGGTGTTTTATAAATGTCCCCCGCATGCTTTTCAAAATCGGCATCAAAAAACAAGCTGTGATGAAGCAACCTGTCAATTTGCTTATCTACACCAATATAATAAATGAGGCAAGATGGTGCAAAAGTTTTTTCCTTCCAATAACTCGCTGGATAGTTCCGGTATTCTTCCGCTAACAATTGCTGTTCAACATGATTATAGTCTGCAGAGGCAATTACCCCATCGCATTCAAAGCTACCTTTTTGAGTTTGCAGGCCTTTTACCTGCCCGTCTTCAACAAGAATTCTTTCCACAGGTGTCTCAGTGTGAAACTTTACACCCAGTTCAACAGCAAGTTTATGCATACCGGAAATAATCTGGTGCATCCCTCCCTCCGGGTACCATGTCCCTTGTACCAGTGCCGAATAATTCATCATCGTGTATAATGCAGGTATCTTATTGGCCATTGCCCCAAGGAACAAAACTGGAAATTCCATCAGCGCGACGAGCTTCGGGTCTTTGAAATACTTTTTAACGTAACTGCTCACGGAGCTAAAAAGATTGGATTGAAGCATGCCTTTAGCAACCCTGAGATTCGCATACTCCAACCAGGAAAAGGCTGGCTTGTACACAAGGTCCTTCATGCCAACTTCATACTTAAACTGCGCTTCCTTGAGAAACTTCTTTAATGCGGAGGAACTTCCTGGCTCCGTTTCTTCAAACCGCCGGTAAAGCGCGTCCAGCTCGGCCGGTATTTCTAAAAGCTGATCTTTATCAAACACAATCTGAAATCCTGGATCTAACTTCTTCAGATGATAGTAGTCGTCCGTTTTCTTTCCAAATTGTGCAAAGAAATTATCGAAAATATCNNTCGGGCATCCAATACCAACTTGGGCCCATGTCGAAAGTAAACCCATGTTCGGTGTAGGTTCTGGCCCGGCCTCCGATCACGGCATTTTTCTCAAATACGGTGACTTCATGCCCTTCACGGGCGGCAAAACATGCAGCTGAAAGTCCGGAAAAGCCACTTCCGATTATAGAAATTTTTGCCATTAAGCTTTTTGTAAAGTTTGAATCATTTGCAAGATAATAGATAAATGGCCACTGAATGAGGGTTGTGAAACAATATTGTTTTTAGACAT
>DDAD01000162.1 GCA_002333205.1 Pedobacter sp. UBA2067 | reverse complement strand
AAGGGATAGAAACCTTGGTATTTGGAAGATTTACACCTTTTCTGGAGGTTAGGATACCACCGTGAACAACCTCACAAACCACTTCATCCTGAAGGTTGGTTTCTACCACACGAAGCTGCAGTTTACCATCATCTAAAAGGATGATTTCACCTGCTTTTACATCCTGAGGGAAGGTTTCGTATGTTATATATATGCGTTCCTCGTTACCAATGCATTCTTTAGTAGTGATGGTGGTACGGTTACCATTAACCAGGTGGATACCACCGTCTTGTACCATACCAATGCGGATTTTAGGACCTTGTAAATCAGCTAAAATACCAACGTTATAATCGTATTTCTCGTTCAGACTTCTGATTGTATCCAAAACTTCCTGGTGAACAGCTTGTGAGCCATGGGAAAAGTTTAGGCGGCAAACATCCAATCCTGCATTGAACATACTAAATAAAACTTCTGGTTTCGCTGAGGCAGGGCCCAAAGTGGCCACAATTTTTGTTCTTGAATGAAAAGGTTTCATTGGAATTTACTTTTATTAAATGTTGGATAAACAGCGCTAAAATAATGGGTGATAACCTAAAATCCAGCTGCTTATTCGTTAATTTACTGTTTATTGCAAGATTCAAATATAGTGTATTTAATACACCGCTCGTGTAAAAATTACATCACCAGGTTTTCCCTTGATTTTAGTTTTAGAGGATCCACCTCCACAGCTAACTGGATATCAGGTATTTGGTTTAATCCCGCAAGTAACAAATCAAGATCTTCCTCATCGATATAATTATGAACAACAAGGAAATAATCAACTTTGTTCATTTCAGGAATTAAAAACCCTTCAGGATTTCGATTGTTAACAATGAAGTAAACGTTACCGCCTTGTTCGGCTTCATAACAGTACTTGGAGAAGGCTAAGGCAGGTTCGTCTATGTTGAAATAGACTTCGTGATCGTCGATTTTACTGAAGTTGTAATCGAGCCTTGTATTAATTTTGTGGCAAAGCACATAATCCTTCAAAGGCGCCGTTATTGCAATCAGTGTAAAGTCTAGATCGAGGGATAATTTTAAGTAAGTCCTGGTCAAATCAGATTAATTGCTTTAGACCACGAAATTATAAAACTAATTCTAACTTTGCCGTTTGAAATAAAACAATAGGAACCCAGAGAAATAAAAACATTTGAAATGTGTTAGAATTTATTTTTCTTTGCACTGAATTATTTAACCATTAAATTATAACATTATGTCTGATATTGCTTCAAGAGTTAAGGCTATTATCGTTGAAAAATTAGGTGTTGATGAAAACGAAGTTACCCCAGAAGCTTCATTCACTAACGACCTAGGTGCGGATTCATTAGATACTGTAGAGTTGATTATGGAATTCGAAAAAGAATTCAATGTAGCAATTCCAGATGATCAAGCTGAAACCATTGGTACAGTTGGTCAAGCAGTTGCTTACTTAGAGAAAAACGTAAAGTAAAACATACGGTCTCCGTATAATCCGTATAAATGGAATTAAAAAGAGTAGTAGTTACAGGTTTAGGTGCGCTCACTCCAATTGGTAATACCGTCCCGGAATACTGGGAAGCTTTGCTGAATGGTGTGAGCGGCGCTGGGCCAATCACAGGTTTTGACACCGAAAAATTCAAGACTAAATTTGCATGCGAGCTTAAGAATTTCAATCCTGAAGAGTTCATGGATAGAAAAGAAGCACGTAAGCTTGATCCATTTGTCCAGTATGCAATTGCTTCTACAGATGAAGCAGTTAAAGATAGTCAACTTGATTTTTCTACCCTTGACACCAACCGGATTGGTGTGATCTGGGGCTCTGGTATTGGTGGTATTAAGACATTCCTTGAAGAAATGCGCAATTTCTTCTCTGGTGATGGTACGCCAAGGATCAACCCTTTCTTTATTCCAAAGATGATTATAGATATTGTTCCAGGACATATATCTATTAAATATGGTCTTCGCGGACCAAACTTCGCCACCGTTTCAGCGTGTGCTTCTTCTACCAATGCCATGATCGACGCGTATAACTACATTCGTCTGGGCATGACTGACCTGATCATTTCAGGTGGTTCTGAGGCTATTATCAACGAAGCGGGTATTGGTGGATTCAATGCAATGCACGCACTTTCTACCAGAAATGACGATCCTGCAACTGCTTCCCGTCCATTTGACAAAGACCGTGAGGGATTTGTTGCGGGTGAAGGTGCCGGTACCATTATTCTTGAGGAACTGGAGCATGCTAAAAAGCGTGGTGCTAAAATCTATGCTGAAATTGTTGGTGGTGGCATGAGTGCAGATGCAAATCACATTACCGCGCCACACCCTCAGGGTTTGGGTGCTAAGATGGTGATGAGCAATGCTTTGAATGACGCGAGAATGAACACTTCAGACATTGATTACATCAACGTACACGGAACATCTACCCCACTGGGTGATATTTCAGAAATCAGTGCGATTCTTGATCTTTTCGGAGAACATGCCTATAACCTGAACATCAGCTCAACAAAATCTATGACCGGCCACTTATTGGGTGCTGCGGGTGCGATAGAGGCGATTGCAGCGATATTAGCAGTTAAAAATGACATTGTTCCCCCTACAATCAACCACTTTACAGATGATCCTCAGTTTGATGCGAACTTAAACTTCACGTTTAACAAAGCTGAAAAACGTACGGTTCGTGCTGCGTTAAGTAACACGTTCGGTTTTGGTGGTCACAATGCATCTGTAGTATTTAAAAAGTACGAAGGGTAATCATGTTGGTTTCTTTAACAATGACAGGCGTTGCTTAGACTTTATAAGCTTTATTTCTCGGCTGATAAGGTTTTTATCAGGAAGCTTAGGAATATACTAGGCTTCATTCCCGGAAATATCGTTCTATATAAGATGGCATTCAGACATCGTTCTGTGGCCAGATTGTTAAAGAATGGAAGCAGAAGCAGCAATGAGCGTCTGGAATTTTTGGGTGATGCTATCCTGGGTTCAGTTATCGCTGAGCTGCTTTTTAAAAGCTATCCTTACAAAGAAGAAGGTTTCCTTACAGAGATGCGCTCAAAAATCGTGAACCGCGCAAATCTAAACCAACTGGCTCGAAAAATGGGCTTCGATCAACTTATTGTGTTCGATCAAAAGATGGTTAACATGCAATCTAAGCATCATTCTATGCTGGGTGATGCTTTTGAAGCATTAATTGGTGCCATCTATCTGGATAAAGGCTACGATTTTACCAAAGAATTCTTGCTGAAACGTATCGTTAAGCCTTACGTCGACATCCATACACTGGAACAAACAGAAACTAATTTCAAGAGTAAACTTATTGAATGGTGCCAACGCCAGGGTAAGGATTTCACCTTTGAAATGGTGGAGAATGATGCTGGTGAAAGTGCCAAGCTATTCACCATTCATGCCATTGTAGACGGTAATATTGTAGGTGTTGGAAGAGATTACAACAAGAAAAATGCAGAAAAACTTGCTGCTGAAAAAGCATGTGAAGCGCTTTCTATCTAATTTTCGATAAGTTTTTATAGCTCCTCATTAATATTATTTGCAAGCTTATGCTTTCGATGTAAGGCAGAATATCAGCATTAGCTGCCATGTCAAAGCTTACTTTTCTTGTTTATTCAGCGTATCTGCATATTGTGCGTAGGAATCCCGGATGTGTTTGATGGCATCATAGTTCGTCCAGTTTTTTGCCTTTTCATATTCCGGACGATAGTTTAACATGAAGTTCTCCAGATCTTTTCCGGTTAGCGGCGTATTCTTCTCGATGAGCTCTTCATTAAAAAATTCATCAATCTGAGACTGCTGCATTTCATTGTTGTAGTACCTGTTAAAGCGTTTAGCATTTTTGGGCGTCTTGCCAAAAAGCTCGTACAGGGCCGTAATTGGTGTGAAGATGTAAGAGAGTACCGGCGGTTTACCAGCATAGAAGGAACCTTTATTACGGAACTCTTTTTTGATGTCGGTCAGCTCCTGTTTACGCGTTTGCCCGTAGATGTTTACTGTATTCAGCGTGGTCCGGTTCATCTTTACAACAACATCCTGCTGGGAGATCACAACAATTTCGCGATCGCCAAAATCTCTTTTTACAACCACCAGGGTATCCCCTATTGCCGCTTTTATCTGAAATATCCCGAGATCATTACTGCCTACAACGAACTTGTTCCGCTTGTTGGTGATTTCACTCAATGCTATGCGGTTGTTGCTGCCATTTTCCATAACAACACCTTTGAGCTGGAACTCCTGTTGCGCAAGCGCTTCAGCCTTTGGAAAAAGGCAAAAAGCAGATAAGCTAAGGAGATAGATCAGGCGACGCATCATGTAATTTCTAACGCGCAAAACTACATTTTGTTAAGGACCTTTGAAGTTAAATTATGTTAAATGCCCAAAAATGACCCAACAATGGGCTTAAAAAGTCGCCGGAATTAAGCACTTTAACAATAAATCATATCTTTGCACATGATAAAATCAATGACAGGTTTTGGTCTGGCTTCTACTGATCATGAAAACAGCAAGTTTTCTGTAGAGATCAAATCCTTGAACAGTAAGTTTCTGGAACTCAACCTGAAGCTACCAAAAGCCTTTTCTGAAAAGGAACTGCTATTACGCAACATCTGCAGTAAAGACATTGAACGCGGTAAAGTAAATGTTTCCATTAACATTGAACGCGGAGAAGAAAGTCTTAAAGGTGCCACCATCAATGCCGCTTTATTAAGCAAGTACTACCGTGAACTTGAAGCCATCAATGTAAATCTTGGTGCCAACTCGAACAACTTATTACAAGCAGTGTTGAACCTTCCAGAGGTGATTTCCTACGCAGAAGAGGTTGTAAATGAAGGCGACTGGGATATTGTACACACCACCTTCATGACTGCGCTGCAGAACTTCAACCAGTTTAGAGTAACCGAAGGGGAAGTGCTTAAAGCGGACCTGGAGCTTCGTATCAAGAATATTCTTGATCTTTTCTCGCAGATTGAAGTGCTGGAACCATTACGAATTCCGCAGATCAGGGCACGTCTGAACCAGTTCCTGGAAGATAATGTAGGTAAGGTGAATGTAGACCAGAACCGCCTGGAGCAGGAATTGATTTATTACATTGATAAACTAGATATCACCGAAGAGAAGATTCGCCTTAGAAGTCACTGTGAATACTTTACACAGACTTTGAAGAGCAAGGATGCTAACGGGAAAAAGCTTGGATTCATCTCTCAGGAAATTGGTCGTGAGATCAATACAATGGGTGCCAAAGCTAATGATGCGCAGATCCAACAGTTGGTTGTTGGCATGAAAGAAGAATTGGAAAAGATTAAGGAACAGCTGTTAAACGTACTCTAACAGGCTCAACATACACAAATGAAACAAGGTAAACTCATCATATTTTCCGCTCCTTCCGGTGCTGGTAAAACAACCATTGTAAAGCATCTATTAAAGAAATTCCCCAACTTAAGCTTCTCCATTTCTGCAACCACCAGAGCATCCAGAGGTGCTGAGGTTCATGAAAACGACTACTACTTTATCAGTAAAGAAGACTTCCTACACCGCGTTGCCCGTCAGGAATTCGTGGAATTTGAAGAAGTATACAGCGGTACTTTCTACGGTACACTTCGCTCAGAGATTGAACGCATCTGGAATGACGATAAACATGTGATCTTCGATATCGATGTTGAAGGTGGTTTACGCTTGAAAAGGAAATACGAAGATGATGCCCTGGCAATATTCGTTCAGCCACCATCATTGGAGGTGCTTAAAGAGCGTTTGAGCGGACGAGGTACTGACAGCGACGAGAAGTTACAGGAGCGCTTTATAAAGGCTGAAAAGGAGCTTCAATATGCAGACAAGTTTGACGTGATTCTAAAGAATTACGACCTTGAAACGGCTTGCAAAGAAGCAGAACAACTGGTAGCGAACTTTATCAATAAATAGGCTTCCAGAGATGAGAGTAGGTTTGTTCTTCGGTTCATTTAATCCGGTGCATACCGGGCACCTGATCATCGCCAGTTACATGGCAAACTTTACGGATCTTGATGAAGTATGGATGGTGGTGTCGCCGCACAATCCATTGAAGGATAAGCGTAAGCTCACCAACATGTACGACCGTTTGGAGATGACCAGACTGGCAACGGAGAACGCCGAACACATTAAAGTAAGCAACATTGAATTCGGGCTTCCACAGCCTTCTTATACCGTAGATACGCTGGCTCACCTGACGGAGAAATATCCGGGTAGAGAATTCGCACTTATTATGGGTGCGGATAACCTGGCTTCCCTTAAAAAGTGGAAGAATTACGAGGTACTGCTGGCGAACTACAAGATCTATGTGTACCCACGCCCTGGCTCGGATATCAGCGCCTGGGCCGATCATCCGGCAATCCAGGTAACGGACACGCCAAATATGGAGATTTCTTCTACCTTCATCAGAAATGCAATTAGGGAAGGTAAGAACGTACAGTTTTTCCTGCCAGATGGCGTGCTGGAGTTTATTGAAGGCAAGAATATGTACCGTTAGTAGCTGCTTGGACAGCTATTTCTAAGTTTCACCAGCTGCAGCGCTTAACGCACATGCTGGCGATAGATCAGGAAGATGGTTGGCTTTTTATGCAGATCGATCTTCTCTTGCTTCCATTGCCCAATGGTCTGTGTTTTCACAAACTCATGTTCAGACGTAAGATTGCTGGCTATGCAAAGTAAAGTCTGCGCAGCAGTGTTCTTCAGGATATCATCAAACAGGTGATTGTTCCGGAAGGGCGTTTCAATGAAAATCTGCGTTTGTCGATTTTTCTCAGCAAGCTGCTCCAGTTCCTTGATGCGCTTACCGCGTTCTACCTTATCAATAGGAATGTAGCCATGGAAAGTAAAGCTTTGGCCATTAAAACCAGAGGCCATCAGGGCTAGTAGAATAGAGTTTGGTCCGGATAGCGGCACCACCTTGATCCCACGTTTGTGGGCTTCTGCTACGACTTCCGCGCCCGGATCAGCAACACCTGGGCAACCAGCTTCACTCATCAGGCCCACATCGGTTCCAGTCATCAGCTCTTTGAAAAAGGGCACCATGGAGTTACCACGTTTATGCTTGCCGTAGTCATGGATCACCAGTTCACTCTGTGGGATCTTGATACCTGCTTCCTTTAAAAACTTACGCGCAGTTTTTTCATTCTCCACAATATAAGTCTTGATGGAATTGATGACTTCGATGTTGTAAGCCGTGAAAGATTTGTGTGCCGCATTTTCCGCGAGCGGTACAGGTATCAGAAACAGAACCCCTTTTTCCATGATAATGATTTAGACTGCAAAGGTCGAAATAATTACTTGGAAATCGAATTCCGGCAAATTGAAGTATAATCTTTAGGTCACATGCAACCTTTTCGGTTGATTGATCATCTAATAATCAGTATATTGAATAGTTCTTTTAATAATCGAGGTCAGCATACTGAAGACCAAACCTGGGATTTGTAATATAATTGTTATTATGCAAGCATAATTAAACCATTGCTTTTCCATCCACTCATACCAATAGATTTTAGGTTAGAATCAATAAGACACACACAAATCTAAATACCATGAAACACATGATTAAACTACCGGCGCTTGTGCTGGGGCTCATACTGCTCCTCACCGGAATCAACCAGAAAGTGTTTGCACAAGACGAGGACATCTCGTTACAGACTTTCTACGATGAGCTTTCTCCTTACGGCACCTGGATTCAGGACCCGCAATATGGGTATGTATGGCGCCCGGATGTTGATCAGCGCGAATTCAGACCCTACTACACCAACGGTCGCTGGGTGATGACCGAATATGGTAACACCTGGGTATCAGAGTACGACTGGGGCTGGGCACCTTTCCACTACGGTCGCTGGGTAACCGACCGCTACAATCAATGGCTCTGGATCCCGGATACCACCTGGGGGCCTGCATGGGTTAATTGGCGCAGCGGCGCAGGCCAATATGGCTGGGCACCGCTCGGACCAAGCATCAGCATCGGATTTAATATCCCTAGCTTCTGGTGGGTATTCGTACCGCAAACCAGGATTTATGTAGATCGTTTTCCAAGGTACCGCTCGTACAGAAATCCGAGATACATCAGCAATACGGTTATCATCAATAATGTTTACGTACATAACCGTAATACCTATTATACCGGTCCAAGAAGGGACGAGATCAGAAGGGTAATCAATCGCGATGTACCGGTTTACAACATCAACAGAATTGACCGTCCAGGCAGAAGTGGCATTTCAAACAATACCGTGAACGTTTACAATCCACGTCCGGTTAGGGGCGTAGATAACCGTAAAGCGGCACCCAGGACTGTTGTACAGAAGGATGCGCTTGTGAGAAACGATCGTGGCGCAGCAGCCAGCACCCGGAACAGGAATGATGCCCGGAATGAGCGCCCGCAACAGCGGAATGAAAACCAGGTGAGACCTTCTGCCAGAAGCATCGAGAATCGGACGGATCGAAGCAATGATAACCGGATCTCTTCTGAACGCGTAACGCTGGATAGAGCTACAAAGGACAGGAACAGCAGCAGCGAGCAGAGAGCACTTGCTACCCGTGCACAACGTGAACAACGCGAAACCGCACAGCGGAATCAGGTTGAAAATGTACAACGCGATGCACAGCAAAGGNNCCAGCAGCGTGAAGCCCAGCAGAATCAACAACGTGAGGCGCAACAGCGCCAGCAAAGGGACCAGGCTGAGCGTCAGCAACGTGAATCTCAACAACGTCAACAGCGCCAGGAGATGTCTAGACCGCAACGCTCAGAGCGCGTGCAGGCGCCACAACGCTCCGCCGAACCAAGAAGCACTGGCAGCAGTAATGCAGGCGCTGGTGCAACGAGATCGACCCCTGGCGGCAGAGGTTAATATTACGACGCTACCATTATAAAACCGGCCTTCGCGCCGGTTTTTCTTATTTATATTATAGTTATCTTTGCAGCCTTATTCAAAAACAGGCGTAATCCTTTATGATCCACCCAGAAATAGAAAAAAGAAAAACATTTGCCATCATCAGTCACCCCGATGCCGGGAAAACGACGCTTACCGAAAAATTCCTGCTTTTCGGAGGTGCAATTAACACTGCGGGTGCGGTAAAAAGGAATAAAGCCAACCAAAGCAATACCTCCGATTTCATGGAAATTGAGAAGCAGCGCGGAATTTCCGTAGCCACTTCCGTGATGGGATTTGAATATAGCGGTAAAAGGATCAATATTCTGGATACGCCAGGTCACAAGGACTTCGCTGAAGACACTTACCGGACACTTTCCGCAGTAGACAGCGTTATTCTTGTGGTCGATTGTGTGAAGGGTGTGGAGGAACAAACGGAAAAGCTCATGGGCGTTTGCCGCATGCGTAATACGCCGGTGATCATCTTCATCAACAAGATGGACCGTGAAGGTAAGGATGCCTTTGATTTACTCGATGAGATTGAAAATAAACTAAACATCAGCTTGTGCCCGCTTTCCTGGCCAATTGGTCAGGGACATACCTTCAAAGGGGTTTACAGCATCTACAATAAACACCTGAACCTTTTCGAACCGGATAAAAGCAAGATCAGCGAACCTGTTATTGAGGTGAACGATCTGGAGGATGAAAAACTAACCAACTTCCTTAAACCTAAAGAACTTGATGGTTTGAAGAATGATCTGGAACTTGTGGAAGGGGTTTATGGCAACTTAGACAACCAGATGTATACCGAAGGTTTACTTGCACCAGTATTCTTCGGCAGTGCAATCAATAACTTCGGTATCAAGGAGCTATTAGACACTTTCATCAATATCGCCCCAAGCCCTAAGAGCCGCGAAGCGGAAGAGCGCATGGTAACGGTTGAAGAGAAGAACTTCAGTGGGTTTGTATTTAAGATCCACGCGAACCTGGATCCGAAACACCGCGACCGTATTGCTTTCCTAAGAATATGTTCGGGTAAGTTTGAGCGTAACAAGTTCTACTACCATACCCGTCAGGATAAAAAGCTGAAGTTCTCCAACCCGATGGACTTCATGGCCAATGAGAAGAGCATTGTGGAAGAGGCATGGCCGGGAGATGTTGTCGGTTTATATGACAGCGGTAACTTCAAGATTGGCGATACGCTTACAGAAGGTGAAAAACTTCAATTTAAAGGGATTCCAAGCTTCTCTCCTGAGATCTTTAAGGAAGTAGAGAACAGAGATCCACTAAGAACTAAACAGCTTGAAAAGGGCATACAGCAGCTTACAGAGGAAGGTGTTGCACAGCTTTTTGTACAACAGCCTGGTAACCGTAAGATTATTGGTGCAGTGGGTGAACTTCAGTTCGAGGTAATTGCTTTCCGTTTAGAGCACGAATATGGCGCTAAAGCGCATTTCCGTACACTGACGTACAGCCGCTCCAACTGGGTAACCTCGAAAGACAAGAAAAAGCTGGAGGAGTTCCTGAAACGTAAGCAGGCACATATTGGTACAGACAAAGATGGCAATCCGGTATATCTTGCAGATAACGACTTCATGATCAATATGACCATGAGAGATTATCCGGACATCGAATTCCACAAAACATCAGAATTTAAATAATCCACTTAAGATATTATNNACAAGAAAGGCGACCATTGGTCGCCTTTCTTGTTTAACTGCATAATTAAAGCCGCATTTTATTTGGAACATCTGAAACAATCCTACAGATTGTTTATAAACGGACTATTTCAACTTGCTCAAAGCTGCTTTAATTCTTGGCATCATTGCCTGGATATCTTCTAAAGAACACCCTCCCACGGAAGCCCTGAACCAAGGCATGCTGTGCTCGTTCCCGAAAGCTGAAAAAGGAACCAACGCACACTGCGCTTCCTTGATCAGGTAGAAATTCACATCTGCACTATCCTTTAAGACAACCCCCTCTGGCGTTGTTTTTCCGATATAATCAATTTTTATGGTCAGGTAGATCGCGCCCATCGGTACCACTGCATCTACATTAAAACCTTCGGCTTTAAGCGACTGGAAACCATCGTAGATAGCATTAAGGCTGGCTTGAATCTGCTCCTTAAAATCTCCAAGGAAGGTATCGACCTGTGCATCGTCAGCGAAGTATTTGCTCACCGCAACCTGTTCCGCTTTAGGCGCCCAGGCACCAATATGACCAAGTAGCGCCTTCATTTTAGAAACAACTAACGATGGACCAAAAGCCCAGCCTACCCTTACACCGGTTGCAGCAAGTGCTTTTGAAATACCGTCAATGTATATTACGTAATCTTTTAGTTCTGGTCGCAAGGTAACCGGATTAACGTGCTCCTTATCGAAGGTCAGTAGAGAATAGATCTGGTCGTACATCAAGTACAACGGTTTCTCTCCTTCTGCTCTTGATTTATTCTCCTCCAAAACGATGTCACATATTTCCTCCAGCTGCTCTGCTGTGAACATGGTACCCGTCGGATTCAATGGTGAGCATAAAGCCAAGAGCGTTGCACCTTTTAAGTGCGGCTTTAATTGCGCCGCAGTAGGCATAAAGTTGTTTTCAACGGTTGTTTCAACCGCTACACCGTTTGCAGAAGACAAAGTACAATAGTGATTGTTGTTCCATGATGGTGCTGGATAAATCACTTTATCACCTGGATCTACCAGCGCCAGGTAAGTGGCATAGATCAACGGTCTTGAACCGCCGGAGATCAGGATGTCACTGGTGCTGTAGTTTAAGTTAAGTCGCTTGTCCAGCAGGTTCGCCACGGTTTCACGTAGCGGCAATATACCATCCGCAGGTGGATAGTTGGTTTGATGATCATTATACGCCGCAATGATCTCCACTTTCAAAGCTTCAGGTATTGGGAATACAGCAGGGTCAAAATCACCGATTGTAAGATTGGCAATCTTGGCGCCCTTTCGTTTTAACTCGTTGACTTCATTTCCAATTTTGATAATCTCCGAGCCTACAAGGGCGTTTGCTAATAAGGATACATTCATTTTTAGTTGATTTAATTAATGTGCCAGTAGTTTTTCAATGGCAGCTTTTACTTTTTGAAAGTTAAATTGTGCAAGAACATCGTTCATCATGCCCGAGATCTCCTCGTTGCAAAGATTCCCAATGCTGCCTTCATGTACGTGATTTACGGCTGTGCCTGGTTCAAAAGTGCCATTCTCAATCGTTTCACCAACGATCTTGTAAGCCTCTCTGAATGGCACCCCACTAAGGGCAAGTTCGTTTACAGACTCTACACTGAACAAATATGCATACTTTTTATCCGCCAGGATACCGTCCTTAACCTCAATATGCTGTAACATATACGTTGCCATCTGCAGGCATTCATTTAAGGAGGTTATTGCCGGAAACAAGCTTTCCTTTAATAACTGTAAGTCCCGGTGATAACCTGATGGCAAGTTGGTAGTCATCATGGCGATCTCATTAGGCAAGGCCTGTATCTTATTACAGCGTGAACGAATAAGCTCAAACACATCCGGGTTCTTCTTATGCGGCATAATGCTGGATCCGGTAGTCAGTTCCGCTGGAAAGCTGATGAAGCTAAAGTTCTGGTTGATAAATAAACATACATCCATGGCCATCTTAGCTAGGGTAGCAGCAACAGCAGACATGGCCTGAGCCAGGATACGCTCCGTTTTCCCACGGCCCATCTGTGCATAAACAACGTTGTAGTTCAATCGTTCGAAACCCAGAAGCGCTGTTGTCATGGTTCTGTTTAAAGGGAAAGAAGAACCGTAACCGGCAGCAGAACCCAGGGGATTTTTGTTGGTGATCTTTCAGGCGCCCAGCATCATATCCAGATCATCAACCAGACTCTCCGCGTAAGCGCCGAACCAGAGTCCGAAGGATGAAGGCATAGCGATCTGCAGGTGCGTGTATCCCGGCAGTAGTTTATCTTTATGTGTATTACTTAATGTGATCAGCTGTTCAAAAAGCGCAGTTGTATTTGTTACCATCTCCTCGATGCAGGCTCGGAAGTATAGTTTCAAGTCAACCAGCACCTGGTCATTTCTGGAACGACCGCTGTGGATTTTTTTACCAGCTTCACCGATACGCTGGGTTAACAGCCACTCTACCTGGGAATGTACATCTTCAACGGCATCCTCAATCACGAAATCGCCGGATTCAATTTCTTTATAGATCTGTTTCAATGCAGACTGCACAGTTCTAAGCTCATCAGCAGTTAACAAGTTGATGCTTTCAAGCATCTCGACATGCGCCAGGGAGCCCAGCACATCAAAGGCTGCCATTTCCAGGTCCAGTTCGCGGTCCCGCCCTACGGTAAATGTTTCAATGTCCTTGTTAACGTCTATATTTTTTTGCCAGATCTTCATTTCTACAGATATTTTAATACTGCAACAAAAATAGGAATAAAAACGAACAGCACTGTGTATGTAATGGTTCAGGGTGTTTAATACATCCAGATTAATGGCTTGCCGTGGCGCTCTTATATTTCGCAACACTTGTCAATTCCCACATCACAAACCGAGGTAAACCTCCCCATTGTAGGTAAGTATTTTCCCAACTTTACCAGCAAATCGATATTTCACGCAGAATTTAGAGTTTTCACACCAGCGACTAGCCAGAAAACATATGATTTTCGGTGGTTTTTAGACCTAAAAACAGCCTGTTTGAAGGTTTTTAAAAAAATATTTTAAATTTTTTAACTGACTTATTAGTGTAGCTATGCGTGAAACCACAACACAACTCTTCTATTTAAAAAGGTACTCCTCAAGCTTTAACCAATAACTAAGTCACTCATCTACAAGCGCCTAAAAACCCCATCTGAACGGGTTTTGCGTCCATATCTTTAACTATTGGTTTACAATCGTGTAACAAACACCGCATAACCGCTACTCCATTCCAGCTTAAAAAGGCAATACTTAGTGTAAAATAATCGGCACTACTTTACACAAATACGCAGCCAAACAAGAGAAAAACCGTATTAATATTTTTACACATAGTATAAATCTCAATTGTCTTGCGTAATATTGCATTGTCAAACAACAACAAAAACACTCACCCTATAAAATCAACAAAAATGAGGTCTACCAGCCCAATCACAAACAAATTCAAAGCAGCAGTTCTAGCTTTAGCTTTATTCTCAACCACTTTCACCGCTTGTAAGAAATCCGCAGATGAGGATTTTGCACCACAAGAAACCACTTCTTCAACTGAATCCGTAGTTTCCGCAAATGACTTGGGGGAAACCGCAGAAAAAGGTAGCTATCACTTAAAAGGCTATACCTTGAAGCAAGTATTTGATTTCCCAATTGGCGCAGCGGTAGTTTACGAGCGTTTGAAAAACGAACCTTACAACAGCACTTTAAAAAGAGAGTTCTCAAGAGTAAGCTCTGAGAGTAACTTTAAGTTCCACATGCTTCAGCCAAAAGAAAACGAGTTTGTTTTCACTAAAGCAGACGAGATTGTAAAATTTGCACAAGAAAACAAAATGCAGGTACACGGTCACACCCTAATCTGGGCACTGGATGGCGTAACACCATCTTGGGTACTTAATCATAAAGGTGGCGCGAAAGAGTTCGACCAACTACTTAAAAACCACATCTACACCGTAGTTAAGCACTTCAAAGGAAAAGTAACTTCTTGGGATGTTGTAAACGAAGCCCTTACACCAAGCGGTGGTTATGTAGACAACATCTGGTTGCGCAAATTAGGCGAAGGCTACTTGTTAAAAGCATTCCAGTACGCTTCAGAAGCAGATCCAAAAGCAAAACTATTCGCAAACGACTACAGCCAGGAGTTTGGTGGTAAAAAACTGAAGAAATACCTTAAAATCGCTGATGAGGCAAGAGCAAAAGGTATCAGATTCGACGGCCTTGGCTTCCAAATGCACACTGTACTTAGAATGGATGCAAACCAGGTAAAACAAAGCTTTGAAATGACCGCAGCGAAAGGTTTACTCGTGCACATCTCTGAAATGGACGTTGCTTTAAGATACCAAAAACCAAAAACATTCGACCTTACAGACTCCCTATCCAGAGCGCAAGGTGCAAAATACAAAGAACTTGTATACGCTTACCTGAACGGAGTGCCTAAAAAGTTAAGATGGGGAATCACCACATGGGGTGTAGCTGATAAAGACTCTTACTTCAACAAAGGTTACGCAGATAGCAACCACGATTACCCACTACTATTCGGTAAAGACTACAAAGCTAAATGGGCTTACAGAGGATTCATCGAAGCAGGTCTGGGAAGATAAGAAACAACATACAACGCTTATAGGGAAGGTGGCTCAGCAATGGGTCGCCTTTTCTTTTTATATGATCACCGGCTTCAGCATCTCAACGTAATCTCTAATACCATCCAGAATCTCCTGAACGTATACATATTCATCCGCCATATGCGAGCGAGCGGAATCCCCAGGACCAACTTTAACTGATGGAATGCTTAATAAAGCCTGGTCTGAAGTTGTTGGCGATCCGTAATTGGTTTTACCCATACGAAGCCCACTTTGTACAATCGGATGATCCTTATCTATTGAAGAGGGCTTCAAACGTGTAGAACGAGGCTTAACATTACAATCCACATTGTTCTTGATGATCTTCAAAACCTCTTCATTTGTGTAAGCATCTGTTACGCGAACGTCAACGGTAAAAGTGCAAAGCTCAGGCACTACATTATGCTGCGTACCCGCATTAATTACCGTAACAGACATTTTCAAAGGTCCGAACAGTTCCGAAACCTTTGCAAAACGATAGGACTTAAACCATTGAATATCTTTCAAAGCCTTATAGATCGCGTTATCCCCTTCTTCACGAGCAGCATGACCAGCCTTACCATGCACTTCACAGTCGAGCACCATCAAACCTCTTTCCGCAATGGCAAGGTTCATCAGCGTCGGCTCACCAACAATCGCAAAGTCTAACGAACCAAGCTCCGGCAAGATGCTCTCCAGTCCATTCAGACCAGAAATTTCTTCCTCTGCAGTAGCTGCCAGACAAAGATTGTACGTTAAATTTTCGGTATTGTAGTAGTAAAGAAAGGTTGCAATCAGGGAAACCAGGCAACCACCTGCATCATTGCTTCCTAAGCCGTAAAGCTTACCTTCCTCCACATCTGGAGCGAAAGGATTCCTGGTATAACCCGAATTGGGCTTTACCGTATCGTGATGGGAGTTTAAAAGCAAAGTTGGCTTACTAGCATCAAACTGAGCGTTGTAGGCCCAGAGATTGTTACCCTTTCGCTGGGTTTTCACATTTCGTTCCCGCAGGAACCGTTCAATTACATCAGCTGTCTTATCTTCTTCCCTGCTGAACGATGAAATCGTGATCAATTCTTTCAACAATGCTACTGCATCATTTTGCAGTTTCTCCATCATAGTCTATTCTTTTTTATATAGTTCACCTGCTTTAACCGCAGATAATTTTATGCCTTTTATAAGTGAGGAGCTGAAACCATTATGCTCCATTTCATTTAAGCCCGCTATGGTGCAGCCCTTCGGCGAAGTCACCTTGTCAATCTCCTGCTCCGGATGAGATTCCATCTGCAAGAGCAGATCTGCAGCGCCTTTAGCCGTCTGCACCGCCATCTTCAATGCATCTTCGGCATGGAAGCCGATCTCCACCCCGCCCTGCGACGCTGCTCGTATGGCCCGTAAAAAGAAGGCAATCCCACAGGCACAAAGTGCCGTAGCTGCTGTCATCAGGTCTTCGTTAATTTTAACCACCGCACCAACGGTCTCGAACATGCGGCTTACCAGCAGCACATGCTCTTCAGAAGCCCTGTCTGTAGCCACACAGGTCATGGACTGCCCAATCGCAATGGCCGTATTTGGCATTGCGCGTACCACCTGCAAACCTTCAGAAAGCTTGCTCCGGATATCAGCGCAGCTAACCCCGGAAGCAACCGAAATCACCAAATGCCTGCTCACATCGATCACCGGACTAATCTCTTCCAGCAGTTTATTCAACTGTTGTGGCAACACACAAAGCACCACAATATCAGCTACAGCAACCGTAGCGGGATTATCTCGACTAACGCCGAACCCCTGTTCTGCAAAAGCACTTAAACCTGCTACATTCCTGCGGGTTAAGGTAATCTGTGAGGCTGCAGCATAGCCGGATTTTACCAATCCACGAGCTAGTGATGTTCCAATATTTCCGCTGCCGATGATGGCGATCTGACCTGTAAACTGCTCCATGACTATTGCGTTAAACGTGTACCTTTTGCATCACCATTCTTCAAGAGTTCATCGGCATGGCCAATTAACACTTCCTTTACCCCACTCTTAATTGCCTCAAAAGCATTGTGCAGCTTCGGGATCATGCCTCCAGAAATCACACCTGCTTGCTGCAATGAAGTAAACTCCTCCAACCGGATTTCCCGGATAAGTGAGCTTTCATCATCCACATCGCGCAGTACGCCTTTTTTCTCAAAGCAATAGATCAGCGTGGTATCATAAACCGAAGACATCGCCACTGCAATCGCAGAAGCAATGGTATCTGCGTTGGTATTTAGCAGCTGCGTATCGCCGTCATGCGTAATCGCACAAAACACCGGCACGAGCTTAGCACCTAAAAGACTGGAAATCGTCTCCACAGAAACAGAATTTTCATCAAGATCACCCACAAAGCCATAATCAATGGTCTTCACGGGCCGTTTAACCGCTTTTATGGTATTGCCATCTGCCCCAGTTAACCCGATCGCGTTGCAATACCGGGCCTGCAGCTGGGCCACAATATTCTTGTTGATCAACCCGGCATAAGCCATCGTTACGATCCTTAATGTATGTATATCGGTAATTCGACGTCCATCAACCATCTTCGCTTCAACGCCCATAGACACGCCAAGCTCTGTTGCTACCTTTCCGCCCCCATGTACCAGGATCTTGTCGCCCGATAATGCAGAGAAGTCTTCCAGGAAGTAATGTAACTGCTCTGAATTGTCAATTACATTACCCCCGATTTTTACTATGGTGAGTGTCTTTTTCATCTTTAGAATTTAAGAAATCCTAAGATAGGCTTTGCAAAAGGTCTTTCAAAACAGCCTGTGCCGCCCATAAGCGGTTGCCAGCTTCATGGATCACCAGTGAATTTGGTCCATCCAGGATCTCTGATGATAATTCCAGATCCCTTCTTACTGGCAAACAGTGCATCACTTTCGCGTCATTTGTCAAAGCCAGCTTCTCATTGTTCATCATCCAGCCTTCCGGATAAGGAAGCACCTGACCATAAGAAGAATAGCTCGACCAGTTTTTCACGTAAACATAATCCGCACCTTGCAGTGCTTCATCAATGTTATGCACGATCTGCGCACCTGGGGTAAAGTCTTCATTCAATTCAAAACCTTCAGGTTGTGCAATGGTAAAGTCTACCATACCCAGTTCCTGCGCTTTGCACATCCACTCCGAAAACGAATTCGGAACGGCTTGCGGCAATGCTTTAACGTGTGGCGCCCAAGCCAAAACCACTTTAGGTTTTGCTTCAGCTTTCCAGGTTTCTTTGATCGTTACCAAATCCGCAAGACTCTGCAGCGGGTGGCGGGTTGCGCTTTCCAAACTCACTACAGGTACACCGCAGTAAGAAACAAACTTGTTAAAGAAATCCTCACTGTAATCCTCTTCACGGTCCTTCAGCTTAGGGAAAGAACGTAAACCAAGAATATCACAGTATTGCCCCATCACTGCAGCCGCTTCGCGGATATGCTCTACCGTAGTGCCGTTCATTACTACGCCATCCTGTGTTTCCAGCGCCCAGCCGTCTTTGTCCATGTTCATGACCATAACGCTCATGCCCAGATTTATCGCAGCTTTCTGCGTGCTTAAACGCGTACGCAGACTTGGATTTAAAAACACCAGACCTAAGGTCTTATTTTCACCAAGCTGCTTGTCGCTATATGGATTTGATTTTAAATTTAACGCATCTTTCACCAACTGTTCAACGTCAGCGACGTCATGTACAGATGTAAATTGTTTCATAACGGATATCTTAATCTTTTAAAGCCAGGGAGAATTTTTCAAGGAACAGATCTGCATGAGCCTTCGTCAGGTTCAGTGCAGGCAGTAAACGAATCACGTTCGGCTTTGCCTCACCAGTGAAAATATGATGTTTAAAGAGCAGGTTCTTTTTTACGCCTGATCGTTCCGCAGGCAAATCAATACCGATCATTAAACCACGGCCACGCACCTGCTGCACTTCAGAAAACTTCTTCAGTTCCGTAATCAGGTAAGCACCTACTTCCGCAGCATTCTTCATCAGCTGATCCTGCTCCATCACTTCCAAAACAGCCAAAGCAGCTGCACAAGCCAGGTGGTTACCACCGAAAGTAGTACCCAACATACCGTGCCAAGGCACAAACTTCGGCGCAATAGAGATCGCACCAATCGGAAAACCATTACCCATGCCTTTCGCCATGGTATAGATGTCCGCATTTACACCAGCATAATCATGCGAGTAAAATAAGCCTGTACGACCGTATCCGCATTGTACGCTATCTGCGATAAACACAGCGTCATACTGATCACAGAATGATCTGATGGATTTCAGGAACTCCACTGAAGCTTCTTTAATACCACCTACACCCTGAATACCTTCAATAATTACAGAAGATATCTCCTCACCATGAGCCTCAAAAGCCTGTGCAAGCGCCGCTACGTCGTTGAATGGAAGAAAAACAACATTGTCAGTTTCATTTACCGGCGCAATAATCTTTGGATTATCTGTTGCAGATACTGCAAGTGATGTTCTGCCGTGGAAAGCACCTTTAAAAGCGATTACCGTNNCTTCAGTGCGTTTTCATTCGCTTCCGCACCAGAGTTACAAAGAAATAACTGGTAATCTGTTTTACCAGAAACCTGACCCAATTTCTCCGCAAGCTGTACCTGCAAAGGAATTTTGATGGAGTTGGAATAGAAACCAACCTTAGAGAGCTGGTCGGTTAAGCGGCCAACATAGTGCGGATGGGTGTGCCCGATCGATATTACAGCGTGACCGCCATAAAGATCCAGGTATTCCTGTCCGTTTGCATCCCATACATTGCTGCCGGATGCTTTTACAATTTCGATATCATTTAATGGATAAACGTCAAATAAGTTCATTTTAAAAAGGTTTAAAGACCAGAAGGCCCGGTTTAAAAATTAGACAATGCTCAAATTAAAAGGCAGAAGCCTTCAACCGCAAGCCTTGCCGTTCTTCCAGCCCAAACATCAGGTTCATATTCTGAACCGCTTGTCCGCTGGCACCTTTTAACAAGTTATCAATTATGCTGATCACATGGAGTTTACTGCCATGTTTCTGCACGTATAACAAGCCCTTATTGGTGTTCACCACCTGTTTTAAATCTATATTTTTTTTGCTTACATGCGTAAAGGCTGCATCCGCATAATAATCTTCATATAACTTTAGCGCTTCTTCGCCAGAAAGCTCAGTATCCAAATAAATGGATGCCAGAATACCCCTGGTAAAATCACCACGTTGCGGGATGAAGGTCACCGGCGCAGCGAATTCGGGATCAAGCACCACCATGCTCTCTCCAATTTCATTCAGATGCTGGTGATCAAAGGCTTTGTATATCGATAGGTTATTATTGCGCCAGCTGAAGTGTGACGTCGTAGAAAGACCCTGTCCTGCGCCGGTAGAACCGGTTGTCGCATTGATGTGGATCTCACTTTTTAGCAAACCTTTTGCTGCAAGCGGTAGTAAACCCAGTTGGATTGCCGTAGCAAAACAGCCTGGATTGGCAATGTAATTTGCTGTTCTGATGCGCTCACGATTAAACTCCGGCAAACCATAAATCCAGTCGTTACCGGCCGCAGCCTTCAACCTGAAATCCTGGCTCAGATCAATGATCTTTACACCTTTATCAATTGGATTGGCATCAAGGAATTTCTTCGCATCACCATGCCCAACACATAAAAACAGCACATCAATGTCCTGTTTTAAAGTACCTGAAAAACGCAGGTCCGTATCTCCGTAAAGATCGGTATGTACATCAGAAACCAGGTTACCTTCATTGCTGCTGCTCAGCACGAAGTCGATCTCCACCTCCGGATGGTTCAGCAACAGGCGAAGCATCTCTCCACCTGTATAACCCGCACCACCAACGATTCCTGCTTTAATCTTCATGGCCGTTCACTTTGTGCCAGATCATCACCTGGTTACCGAAAATCTTCGAGAAGCCCTTTACATCTTCACCAGACCAGGTGTTGTTCATCTCGCCGTAGCTACCAAATTTATTACTCATCAGGTCGTGTGCAGACTCGATACCGATGATCTGGAAACGGTAAGGCATCAATTCAACAAACACCTTTCCGCTAACTACTTTCTGCGTATCTGCAAGGAAAGCTTCGATGTTGCGCATAATCGGATCGTGGAACTGACCTTCATGCAACCAGTTGCCATAGAAAGAAGCAAGTTGCTCTTTCCAGCTTAGCTGCCATTTGGTTAGCGTATGTTTTTCTAAAGTATGGTGTGCTTTGATGATCAGGATCGGTGCAGCAGCCTCGAAACCTACACGACCTTTAATACCGATAATGGTATCACCAACGTGTACATCACGACCAATGCCGTAAGGCTGTGCAATCGCTTGTAGCTTCTGAATTGCTACAACAGGTGCCATGCTTTCGCCGTCGATGCCCGTTAGTTCACCTTGCTCAAAAGTAAGCTCGATTCTACGGTTACCGGTTTCGGTTACCTGTGTTGGCCAGGCCTCTTCTGGTAGCATCTCATGAGAAGTTAAAGTCTCCTGACCGCCTACTGAAGTTCCCCAAAGCCCTTTATTGATTGAATATTTTGCTTTCGCAGCGCTATATTCCACACCATGTTCTGCAAGATATTTGATTTCCGCTTCGCGGGATAGTTTTAAATCACGGATCGGCGTTATGATCTCTACTTCCGGGATAATGATGTTGAAGATCATATCAAAACGTACCTGATCATTACCAGCACCAGTACTACCGTGTGCAACATAATCAGCGCCGATTTTTTTAACGTAGTTCGCAATTGCAGTTGCCTGACTTACACGTTCTGCACTAACAGAAAGCGGGTAAGTGGCATTTTTAAGCACATTACCAAACACAAGGTATTTAATACAGCCGTCGTAATAGTTAGCCGTTTCATCAACCACCGCGTGGGAAGCTACACCAAGTGCATAAGCCCGTTTCTCAATTTCCTGTAATTCTTCTTCAGAAAAACCACCGGTGTTTACAATGACAGAGTGTACCTCTAAATCACGATCCTGAGACAGGTAAACACAACAAAACGAGGTGTCTAACCCTCCGCTAAAAGCTAAAACGACTTTCTTTTTCATCTATTTTATATTTGTGTTGGTGATGAAACCATCATCACGATGATTTCAAAATTGAAATTGCTATTTAAACAGCGATAAAAATAATAATGGATTCTTTTTGATGATCATCTTCTGCTTCATCAGCATGAAACGCTCATAGAGTTTTGGCTTACGCTTCAATTCCTCGGCAAACTTCTTGGCAACATCATGTTTTTGTGTAGCCGGATCATACAGCATGGCCGTACACATACAGTTCTTGCGATCCTTACTTTTCAGGATCTCGAAGTTCACACAGCTTTGACAGCCTTTCCAGAAATCCTCATCCTGGGTAAGTTCAGAGTAAGTTACCGGCTCATAACCCAGATCAGAGTTGATCTTCATCACGGCAAGTCCGGTAGTTAAGCCGAAAATCTTGGCTTTAGGATATTTTGTACGGGAGAGTTCGAATATTCGTTCTTTAATGGCATGTGCCAGTCCGGCCTTTCTGTAGCTCGGACTTACAATCAAGCCAGAGTTGGCCACAAACTGTCCATGGCTCCAGGTTTCGATATAACAAAACCCTGCCCAACTGCCATCTTTATGAAAAGCGATCACCGCTTTACCATCCGCCATTTTGCCAGCAACGTACTCAGGAGAACGTTTGGCAATTCCTGTACCGCGGGCCTTAGCAGATTCGGCCATTTCATTACAGATTTCCTCTGCAAAAACACGATGTTCAGGTAGTGCAACTTGCACTATAAAATCGTTTATATTCATTATTTATATAACGAAAAAATAAAATAACTGTTTAACTGTTTGGAGCGAATATGCTCCGGAGGCGATGAGTAGCAATTACTCAAAGACGTGGCGTGTAGGCATGCCGGTTGGACGGCGCAAAAAATATGGGTCGTAAACGCTCAATAAACAGACTATTAGAAGCGAGAACTTTTGCCGCTATAATGGAAAGTTTATGTATGCTTTGTTTACTCATTTTCTGTCTAAAATCCCGCTTTAAATTAAGTGAAGCGCAAAGGTTTAAATAAATATCCAGTTGTGCAAAACGTTTTTAGTTTTTTTACATTTCCCTTAAAGTATCCGGATTTTCAAACTACGTTCACAAACACGCTAAATATCAACAGCTTACAAAGACACCCAAACTTCAAAATTACTGATTCGATGTGTAGAAAACCTCAACATATTTTAGAAACCGGAACATACCTTTCTCACTTCAAAAAAACAGCCATAAAAATTAGTTAATCATGGCCCAACCATGCGAGCTGAGTTTAAAGGTTTACTTACTGGAACTTGAAGAAAGGAAAGTAATAATATTTCTACATTGCTCGTTGGCGCAAATTCATTAAATTGCTTGCAAAGCTGCTGACATGAAATCATTTACCTTCCTTTCTGCTACGGCAACGATCCTGACTTTATCTGCCATAAATGCCGACGCACAAACAAATTTAAAGTTGTTACCTGATGCTGATAAGCTAACCCCAGGTATAGGATTTCGGGTTGATAGCCCTCGCTTATATTATCGTGTTGATTCGAATAGCTATTTGATTGACTCAAGCAAGTTCGTGAAAAAGCCAAACTACAACGAATACAATCAACCTGTTGAACTTCCAAATTCTTTTAAGTCAGCACAGTCCACATCGGCCCCCATGCGAATTAAGAAGATCCCTCTAGCAGTCCCCGAAACCAAGAAAGACTAAACCTAACCTGCTCTCTGGCAAAACCAAATTGCCAGCTACAATACCATACCTGCTTTTTACCCGATCCTCAAGGTCCTATAAACCTGTTATATGTCCGATACTTCCCTATACAAGAAAATTGTAATTAAAGTAGGCTCTAATGTGCTTACCAAAGCGGATGGCTTGCCAGATGTAGCCCGCATCAGCCACCTCGTTGATCAGCTGACACAACTTAAAAAGGATGGCAAAGAAGTCGTGCTGGTATCTTCCGGTGCGGTTGCCTCCGGCAGAAGCCTGATAAAAATCTCCGAAAAGCAAAATGCTGTCGCAGCACGTCAGCTGCTCGCTTCTATTGGACAGATCAAACTCATCAACCTCTACATGCAGCTATTCGAGCAACATCAGATGCTCTGCTCGCAGGTATTGGTCACCAAGGAAGATTTCCGCGACCGCATGCATTACCTCAACATCAAGAACTGCCTGGAGATCCTGTTGCAACATCAGGTTATCCCGGTAATCAACGAAAATGATGTGGTCTCGGTAACCGAACTTATGTTTACCGACAACGACGAACTTGCCGGGCTTATCGCCTCCATGCTCAATGCAGATGTGCTGATCATCCTCTCAAACGTGGACGGCATATATAATGGCGATCCTAAACTATCTACATCCACCGTAATCCCGGAAATTAAAGGTACAGCAGGCGGTATCAACAGCTTTATCACGACCAGCAAATCAGGGCATGGCCGTGGCGGTATGGTCACCAAACTGAGTATGGCCCAGAAAGTCGCGAAGCTTGGCATCCCGGTGTTTATTGCAAATGGAAGCCGCGAAAACATCATCACCGACCTGCTCTATAAAGAAGTTATCCATACGCGCTTTGCAGCCGAAAAGATCAAGTCTGGCAAGAAGAAGTGGATTGCACATTCTGAAGGCGCTGCAACTGGCATTGTACAGTTAAATGCAGGTGCAAAAGAAGCACTCTTATCAGGCAAGGCTAGCAGTTTACTGCCGGTCGGCATCATTAACATTCAAGCAGATTTTAAAAAAGGCGACATCATTAAGTTGATTGATGAGCAGGAAAACCTGATTGGGCTTGGTGTTGCCGAATACGGCTCGGAAAAAGCACGTGCCTGTATCGGCGAGCAAAAACAAAGGCCTTTGGTGCACTACAACTACTTTCATCCCCTCATCCAGATATGAAATACAGAAGCTATTTTGAAGCCGCGGTTACCGCCAGCAGAGAACTGACCATCCTTAAGAAAGAAACCATTGCCCATACCTTGCTTGATGTTGCTGAAGAACTTGTCCGCAATACGGACCTGATTCTGGAAGCAAACAAGAAGGATCTAGACCTGATGGATCCACAGGATCCGAAATACGACCGCCTAAAGTTATCGCCCGAAAGGATCCGCAGCATTGCTGCAGACATGGTTCAGGTCGCAAACCTGGAAAGTCCTGTGGGGCAGATCATCGATGGTCACATCGCTGACAACGGCCTTCAAATTTCCAGAATACGTGTGCCGCTGGGCGTCATTGGGGTAATTTACGAATCCCGGCCAAACGTTACTGCAGATGTGTTTGCCCTGTGCTTTAAGACCGGCAATGTGGCTGTGCTTAAGGGCGGAAGCGATGCCACACAATCTAACGCCGCAATTACGGAAGTGATCCAGAAGGTGCTGCTTCAATATGGAATCAACAAACATGTGATAACATTGCTTCCACCGGAACGTGCCGCAACCGAAAGCCTGCTTAATGCCCGGGGACTAGTCGACGTGATCATTCCAAGAGGCAGCCAGTCGCTGATTGATTACGTACGCTCAAACAGCAGCATTCCGGTTATTGAAACCGGCGCTGGAATCGTTCATACTTATTTTGACCTTGATGGGGATCTGGAAAAAGGGAAAAGCATTGTACTGAATGCCAAGACACGTCGGGTAAGTGTATGTAATGCACTTGACTGCCTGCTCATTCACAAAGACCGGCTTGGAGACCTGCCTTCGCTGATCATACCACTGAGCGGATCAAAAGTACTGATTCATGCAGATGAAGCGGCTTATGCCGTGTTGCAGGAAAATTATCCGACAGAACTACTCAGAAAAGCAGGAATAGACAGCTTTGGCACCGAGTTCCTCTCCTACCAGATGGCGGTAAAAACAGTGTCTAACCTGGAAGAAGCCATTCAACACATTTCCAGGTACAGCTCAAAACACAGTGAAGCCATTATTTCTGAAAATGCAGCTAACCTGGAGACCTTTCTTAACCAGGTGGATGCCGCAGCAGTTTATGCGAATGCTTCGACGGCGTTTACAGATGGTGCACAGTTCGGACTTGGTGCAGAGATCGGCATCAGCACGCAGAAACTTCATGCACGCGGACCAATGGGGCTAACTGAACTGACCAGTTATAAGTGGGTAATCCGGGGCAACGGGCAAACACGAAGTGCTTAAAACTGTGATTTGTTGCTATATTCAGCCAAAATTTAAAACATGAAAAAATTAACGTTACTCTTATTAGCTGCACTAAGCGGCTTATCAGCCGGTGCGCAAACAGAGAAAGGTAAACAATGGATCGGCGGAAGCTTTTCTGCCGGTCATAACAAAATTCAAGAATCGCTTAATTACACAGAGGTTGGCTTAATGCAAGCGACTAGAAAGCAAAATTCCTTTCAACTTGGTCCCTCGTACACCTACTTTGTTGCAGACAAACTTAGCTTAAGTGCCGAGGTGGCCTATACACATGCCCATAGCGACCAAACCTATGACAATAGTCCAAATCCGCAGATGAACAGTGGAACTGCGGAAACAACAATAAACGGCTATGACGCGAGTATTCACTTAGACAAATATTATCTGTACGACAATAAAGTTGGTATTAGAACCGGACCTTATGCGCAATATTACACCGCAAAAGCAAAAACCGGTGGCATGTCAGATTTTGCTGCCACGCCTTATAATTCAAAAGGTTTTGGAGCGGGGTTATCGCTCGATTTCGTTTACTTTCCAACAAAAAAGATAGCCTTAATAGCAACCTTAGGTGGGTTGCGTTATTCAAAGACCAAGTATGAAAGCGAGAACTCAACCAATGAACAAACAGACTTTGGACTTACTTTCCTAAATAATGCACCTTCATTTACCTTTGCTTATATCTTTGGTAAGTAAAACCAATTTTAAAAATTAATAAGAGCGCTTTCCACGAAGGCGCTCTTTTTTTTGTTCTACCCTTAACTACTGTGGACTATGCAGCTCATGCCTGAATATGAACTTTCCCTTACATTCCGCATTGAACAAATAAACACAACACTTGTTATCATTGCAGATCGAATTTGAACCTGATCCGGCTCTCAATCGGGTACTAACCATCTTTTCTTCGGCTCAAGCCGAAGAAGAGGCGAACAATAGGCGGTGAAAAGGCGAAGAACAGCCGGTGAAGATTCGAATTTATCTCATGTAAATACACTATATAAATAAAGACAATGCCCAATCTATTCTCCCCAATTACCATAAAAAATCTAAGTTTAAAAAACAGAATTGTTGTTTCTCCAATGTGCCAGTATTCGGCAGAGGACGGTTTTACATCAGACTACCACCTGGTGCATCTTGGTAGCCGGGCCATGGGTGGCGCAGGACTGATCATAACGGAAGCCGCCAGCGTATCGCCGGAAGGCAGAATATCTCCAGGAGATATTGGCATCTGGAAAGATGAGCATATTGCCGGTTTAAAGCGCATCGTCGACTTCATCCACCAATATGGGTCTGTTGCAGGCATCCAGCTGGCACATGCGGGCCGCAAAGCGAGCTTTAAAGCGCCGTGGTTAGATCCCAAACAGATCAGCATTGCAGAAGGTGGCTGGCAAACTGTAGCACCGAGTGCCATTCCTTTTAATGAAGAAGATACCGTTCCGGAAGCACTAAGCCTGGAAGGCATTCAAAAAGTGAAGGACGACTTTAAAGCGGCTACGCAAAGAGCCATAGAAGCTGGCTTCAAGGTTATTGAGATCCATGCTGCACATGGCTACCTGATTCACCAGTTCCTATCGCCACTCGCGAATGAACGAACAGATCAGTATGGCGGCAGTTTTGAAAACCGCATCCGCCTGCTGTTAGAACTTGTAGAAACCATTCAGGAAGTATGGCCGGCAGAAAACGCGCTGTTTGTGCGCATCTCGGCGACAGACTGGGCAGAGGGCGGCTGGAATGCAGAAGAATCCGTAAAGCTTGCTGCAATACTGAAAGACAAAGGGGTAGACCTTATTGATGCATCTTCAGGTGGATTAACCAAAAAACAACAGATTCCGGTGTTCCCAGGCTATCAGGTGCAATTTGCAGAACAAATTAAAAAGGAAACCGGCATCCTGACCGGTGCAGTAGGATTAATCACTTCTGCACAGCAGGCCGAGGATATTCTGAAGGAAGAAAAGGCAGACTTAATCTTCCTGGCTCGTGAATTTTTACGTGACCCATATTTCCCCTTACATGCTGCAGAAGCACTTGAGGTAGAGCTGAAATGGCCAGTACAATATGAAAGAGCTAAACCTCGCAAACACCATTAATCTGCCTCGTTGTTCAATTACTTCCAAGCGGATACAAACAAATTCAATAATTTAGGGTCTTAATATAAATTCAAAAGTTATGTTCGATAAATTGATGGCCGCACAACAAAAGGCCGAGGAAATAAAAAAACGTTTAGATCACGTTTCTGTATATGGTGAGGTTGAAGGTGGTGCAATCAAGGTTACTGCAACTGCAAATAAAACCATCACAGCTATTGAAATTCAGGAAGAATTCTTCAAACAAGCAGACAAAGAAGAAATTGAAGAGCTACTGTTAACCGCAGTGAACAAAGCTTTAACGCAGGCAGATCAGGTGAGTGCTGTAGAAATGCAGTCGGCGACCAAAGACATGCTTGGCGGTTTAGGCGGCATGTTTGGTGCTTAGTATTTCCACTTATAAAATCTAGACACATGAAATTCAGCTATTACGGACAATCCTGCTTTTTGCTGGAACTTGGTGGTAAAAAGTTTCTTTTCGATCCTTTCATCACGCCAAATCCACTGGCCTCAGCAATTGATACTAAATCCATTACTGCAGATTATATTCTGGTAAGTCATGGCCATGGCGACCATGTTGCCGACCTGGTAGATCTTGCCAAACAAACCGGCGCATTGGTGATCACCATGGTGGAGATTGCAAATTGGCTTCAAGCACAAGGTATAACGAATGTACATCCGATGAACTTTGGCAAAACCAAGTTCGAGTTTGGTAACCTGCGTATGGTATGGGCTACGCACTCCAGTGGTTTGCCTGATGGCAGCTATGGTGGTAATCCTGCCGGATTTGTATTGGAAAGTGCTGGTAAATCCGTGTATTTCGCCGGTGATACCGCATTGAACATGGATATGAAGCTACTTGCAGATCTGTACAACTTAGACTATGCCATCCTGCCAATTGGTGGAAATTTCACCATGGATGTAGATGATGCACTTGTTGCAACCAAGTACATTGAGTGCGACAAGGTAATCGGTGTACACTACGATACATTTGATCTGATCAAGATTGACAAAGAAGATGCACTTGCAAAATTTAAGCGTGAGGGTAAGACCTTGTTACTTCCTGCGATTGGTGAGACCATCGAGTTGATATAAAACAAAAGCGCCGGACAATGATCCGGCGCTTTTGTTTTAACGGTATTTTTTGGTTGTGGCGTCCTAATGTGCAGCCAACCAGTTCTCACCCATACCAATTTCTACTTCAATTGGCACATTGGTTTTAATGGCCGTTTGCATACGGTGTTTGATTAAAACTTTCATTGCTTCGACCTCCGATTTCGGCACGTCGAACACAAGCTCATCATGTACCTGCATGGTCATTTTAGCTTGTAAGCCTTGCTCCTGGATGTCTCTATGAATGTTGATCATCGCAATTTTGATCATATCCGCTGCTGATCCTTGTATCGGTGCGTTAATCGCGTTTCGCTCAGCGAAGCCACGTACGGTTTGATTGGCAGAATTGATGTCTCGAAGATATCTCCTGCGCCCCATAATGGTTTCTACAAAGCCGTTTTCACGTGCAAAGGTCATTGTATCGCTCATGTAGCGCTTAATGCCAGGGTACTGCGTAAAATATTGTTCAATGATGTCTGCTGCTTCTTTTCTTGGGATATCCAGGTTCTGCGATAGCCCAAATGCAGACTGCCCATAGATAATTCCAAAGTTCACGGCTTTCGCATTCCGTCGCTGTGTTGGTGTCACCTCCTCAATGCTGGTTCCATAAACTTTCGCGGCAGTTGCGGTGTGGATATCGATGCCCTTACTGAAAGCATCCAGCATATTTTCTTCCTTACTGATTTCCGCAATGATGCGCAGCTCGATTTGCGAGTAATCCGCAGATAATAGCACATGGTTCTCATCCCTTGGAATGAAGGCTTTCCGAACTTCCCTGCCCCTTTCGGTACGGATTGGGATGTTCTGCAGGTTCGGATTGTTGGAGCTTAAACGACCTGTTGCAGCAACGGCCTGATTAAAGCTGGTATGTACTCGCCCGGATTTAGGATTAACCAGCAATGGCAATGCATCTACATAGGTGGATTTTAATTTACATAGCTGACGGTAATCCAGGATGTCCTGTACCACATCACTCTTGTTTGCCAAACGCGAAAGCACGTCCTCCCCAGTCTGGTATTGGCCTGTTTTGGTTTTCTTGGCTTTAGGATCCAGCTCGAGCTTGTCGAAGAGCACTTCTCCCAGCTGCTTCGGTGAAGACAGGTTAAAGGTAACGCCACACTTCTCAAATACGCTTTGCTCTAACCTGGTAATATCAGTCTCCAGCTCTTTGGAGTATTTATTTAAAGTATCTACATCTATGCGTACGCCTTCTTTCTCAATATCCGCAAGGACATAAACCAAGGGGTTTTCAATATCCCTTGCCAGCTCTTCAGCATTCAGTTCTTTGAGCATCGGCTCGAAGATATTTGCCAGCTGCAGGGTAACATCTGCGTCTTCCGCAGCATAATCCACGACCTTTTCAACCGGCACATCTCGCATGGTGCCCTGGTTCTTGCCCTTGGTACCAATCAGGCTGGTAATGGAAATTGGTGTATAGCCGAGGTAGTTTTGTGAAAGCAGGTCCATACCATGGCGGGTATCCGGATCAATCAGGTAATGTGCAAGCATGGTATCGAATAAACGACCTTTGATATTTACGCCATACCATTTAAGCACCAGGATATCGTATTTAAGGTTCTGCCCGATCTTTGCGATCTTTTCATTTTCAAGCACCGGGCGGAATTCGTCTATGATCAGCTGTGCTGCTTCACGTTCAGGAGGCAAAGGAATGTAATAGCCCGCTCCTGGTACAATGGAGAAAGAAAGTCCAACCAACTCGGCAAGATTTGCATCGGTACCTGTGGTTTCTGTATCCCAGGAAATACTTTCCTGCTGTAAAAGCAGGTCGATGAGCGCCTTACGGCTTTCAGCTGTATCAACTAATTTATAATCATGAGGAACATCTGCAATGGTTTTGGCTGCAGGTTGTTCGAATAAAGCAGGTGGTGCAACAAAAACTTTCGAAGCTTGTTCTGGCTCACATACCGGCTGTCCGAAGAGATCAGTCTGCTGTGATACGCTACTGCCGGCATCGCCGATGGAGAAGTTATCTCCAAATACGCGTCTGCCTAAGGTCCGGAATTCAAGCTCCGCAAAAAGTGGCTCCAGTAATTCCCGTTTAGGTTCGCCAAGCTCCAGCGCATGTGGATCAAATTCTACCGGTACATCCAGAATGATGGTGGCCAGTTTCTTGGAAACCATACCCTGCTCGGCATACATTTTCACGTTTTCACGCATTTTGCCTTTCAGCTCATCCGCATTTGCGATGATGTTCTCTACCGAGCCGTATTGTTTGATGAGGATTTTGGAGGTTTTTTCACCAATTCCCGGAATACCCGGAATATTGTCTACCGCATCGCCCCATAATCCCAAAATATCAATAACCTGTTTTACATCTTCAATCTCCCACTTGGCAAGCACCTCAGGTACACCCATAATCTCTACCCCATTGCCCATTCTGGATGGCTTATAGATGAAAATGTTTNNCTTTATCGGGCGTCATGCAATACACCTGGAAGCCCTGCCTTTCACCTTCCTTAGCCAGCGTGCCGATGATATCATCTGCTTCAAATCCATCTTTGGTAATCACCGGGATGCCGAATCCTTCAATCAGCTTCACCACGTATGGTAAGGCTGTAGCAAGGTCTTCCGGCATGGCTTCGCGATGTGCTTTGTATGCTTCAAAATCAGTATGTCGTTCAGTAGGTGCATTGGTATCAAAAACCACCGCAATGTGGCTTGGGGTTTCTTTTTTGATCACTTCCAGCAAGGTGTTTGCAAAGCCCATTACGGCAGAAGTGTTCAGACCTGTAGAGGTGAATCGTGGAGTTTTACTTAAAGCAAAGTGCGCCCGGTAAATAAGCGCCATTCCATCGAGCAGGAACAGTTTTTTCATAATCAAAGTTAATTATTGTAAACCGCTTTGTATCAAACAATCCATAATTTACGTTATTTGTAAGCTATGAAAATCATGAAATTTACCGCTGTATTATTATTTCTTGTAAGCTTTTCACTCCTCGCTGCTGCGCAGGATGTGGTAATGCTCGACAGCGCAAATTTTGTGCGCGGAACGATTAAGGGTACGGATTACAGCACCGTTGCATTGCTGAAAGACGACCAGGTGGAGGTGCTTTATAAAGCCAAAGATGTGAAAGAATTTCTCTGGAATGGGGAGACCTATGTGAGCAAGCCAATCATCAACAACAAAAAGGTTGAGCAACGCTTCTTTAAGGTTGTGGAGATGGGTACGGTAAACATGTACGCCATCGGTGAGCAAACTGTTGATCCGACAGCGCCGCAGGAAAAACGCGTAAGGGTTAGTCCTAGTGTTGGTATCGGCTTGGGCTCTGGCGGCATGGGTCGGNNTAGGCATAGGTGGTGGCATTTCCATTGGCGGTGGTCGCAGGAGTAACACTAAGAAAGCACCCGGCAGAAAAGCCTTGTACTTTATTGAGAAACCAGGTAGCGGACCGATGTTGGAGATCCAGCTGAATTCATCAAGTGATCAGCAGCGTGTAAAGCAGATCTTACTTGAAAAGCTGAACAATGATGAGGATCTGGCAGAACGGATCAAAGAAACGGAATCGTTTGATGCAAAATCTGTAGCTGCCTACGTGAAAGCGTATAACCTGATGCATAAATAATAGAAAAAGCTGATGCCATCTGGTCATCAGCTTTTTTCTTTACTGCTTATGCTAAAGTTTTGTTGTGAAGCAAAACCTACACATAGATCTGCTCTTTTAAAGGCTTAACTCGTCCCAGTACTCTACTGCCCTGCGGTAATGCGGGATAACGATAGAACCTCCAACCAGGTTGGCGATCATAAATACTTCATTGATCTCTGCATTGGTTACGCCTTCATCGTAGCACTTCTCCAGGTGATATTTGATGCAATCGTCGCAACGAAGCACCATTGAAGCAACAAGGCCAAGCATTTCTTTTGTTTTCACGTTCAATGCACCTTCTGCATAGGTGGTGGTATCTAAAGCAAAGAACCTTTTGATGTTGGTGTTTGCAGTTTCCATGATCCTATCGTTCATTTTAGAACGGTAGTCGTTAAATTCTTCTACTAATTTTCCCATGTGTTCTTAAATTTCTACTGAAGGATCCCAGTAGTGTTCATTAAAATTTTGAATTTTATCATCAACAATGATTATTCCTTCATTTTCGAGCATTTGCTGCATCAGCTCTGGCGGATTGAAGTGGAACTTGCCGGTGAGCAGTCCGTTGCGGTTCACGACCCGATGTGCGGGTACTGGCGGATGCATCCCGTGCGCATTGTTCATCGCATAACCGACCATCCTTGCAGAACCACCTGCACCCAGGCATTTCGCAATAGCACCATAGGAAGTTACCCTGCCCGAAGGGATGAGTCGCACCACCTCATAGACCATTTCATAGAATGTTTTTTCCATAAGTACTGGTTTTGGGTTCCCTTGACAGCGGTGTTATTCCGGCTTACTCGAAGGAGAATTGAATATAGTTGATGTTTTTGTCATGTTTAAGATAAATGCGCTCATAGTGCGTTTTTATCTTCAGTACCTCGTCGTAATATTCAGATGTATAAAGATGATCGGTAGACTTATGGCAAACTAAACCAAGCTCTTCTACTTTTTCAGCAGTATAAGCATACAGGCCATCGTTATCGGTTTTCAGGTTTATTCTGCCACCTGGTCTAAGCAGCTGTTTGTATTTCTCCAGGAAACCTGGGAACGTTAAACGTTTCTTCTCCCTGCTAATCTGTGGCTGTGGGTCAGGAAAGGTGATCCAGATCTCGTCAATCTCCCCTGCTTCGAAAAATTCCAGGATACCTTCTATTTGAATGCGCAGGAATGCAACGTTTGGAATGTTTTCTTCAATACCTGTCTTAGCACCTCTCCATATCCGGTTGCCTTTATAGTCTAGGCCTATAAAGTTCTTCTCCGGGAATAGTTTCGCTAGATTAACGGAATACTCACCCTTGCCGCAGGCAAGTTCTAAGACAATTGGATTGTTGTTTTTGAAATGCGTTTCCGCCCATTTTCCTTTTAGCTCCTTACCCGCATCAAGCTGGTATACATTATGAAATGTGTCTATCTCTGAGAATTTTCTTAGCTTATCTTTGCCCACCTGTGAAATTTTTTACAAAAGTACAATTAAATCAGTCTTTTAAATAAGTTGGCATCTATTTAGTAATTTTGAAGACCAAAACGAATTCAATTGGAAAAGAACGCAAAGATATACATCGCCGGCCACCGTGGAATGGTAGGCTCCGCAATTCACCGCAAGCTTGCAAAAGAAGGTTATACGGATATTGTAACCCGGACTTCCGCGGCGCTTGATCTGCGCGATCAGGTTGCTGTACGGGCATTTTTCGACCTTGAAAAGCCTGATTATGTGTTTCTTGCAGCTGCTAAAGTTGGTGGAATTGTGGCAAATAACACGTACCGTGCTGATTTTCTCTATGAGAACCTTGCCATTCAGAACAATGTGATTCACCAGTCGTACAAACATGGCGTTAAAAAGCTGATGTTTCTAGGTTCCAGCTGTATCTATCCTAAACTGGCTCCACAGCCTTTGAAAGAAGATTACCTGCTGACCGGCTTGCTGGAAGAAACGAATGAGCCTTACGCAATTGCTAAGATTGCAGGTATTAAAATGTGTGAAGCATACCGTGCACAGTATGGCTGCAACTTCATTTCCGTGATGCCGACAAACCTGTATGGTTTTAATGACAACTACCACCGGGAAAACTCACACGTGCTGCCAGCGTTGATACGCCGCTTCCATGAAGCAAAGATTAACAATGCCGAGCAGGTAATAATCTGGGGTTCGGGTTCACCTTTACGCGAGTTCCTCTTTGCAGATGATCTTGCAGAAGCTTGTTACTACCTGATGCAGAACTATGACGAACCAACCTTGATCAACATTGGGACAGGTGAAGACATCAGCATCAAAGACCTCGCTATACTGATTAAGAAAGTGATTGGTTATGAGGGTTCTTTAACATTTGACAGCAGCAAACCTGACGGCACACCAAGAAAACTAATGGATGTGAGCAAGCTGCATAAACTTGGCTGGACACATAAAGTGGAGTTAGCGCAAGGTATTAAATTGGCTTACGAAGACTTCCTAAATATCAGAATCTAATTATCAAGGCTTTAACATCATCAGCAACTTAGTGGTATAAATAATTAAAGTTTATATATTTATCACNNAAACTTTAATTATATGACTTTAGTACAGCTGGAATATATCGTTGCCGTTGACACTTATCGCAGTTTCGTAGGTGCTGCAGAAAAGTGCTTTGTAACCCAACCAACCTTAAGCATGCAGGTGCAAAAGCTGGAGGAAATGCTGAACGTCAAGATCTTTGACCGCAGCAAACAGCCGGTGGTACCAACCGAAATTGGTGCACAGATCATTGCCCAGGCCAGGGTTATTCTACAGGAAAGTCAAAAAGTTAAAGAGATTATCAATAGCCAGCAGCAGGACATTGTTGGCGAGCTACGTATCGGCATCATTCCGACAGTAGCGCCATACCTGCTTCCCCAGGTTATTTCCGCCATGATGGAGAAATATCCTGATCTGAAGCTCCTCATCTGGGAATATACAACGGAAGATATCATCCATCATCTAAAAACAGGTGTACTGGATTGCGGTATTATGGCCACGCCTTTTGGCGATCCTGCGACCGAGGAACTCCCCTTATATTACGAGTCTTTCGTCACCTACATCAGCAAAAACAGCAAGCTTTATAAAAAGAAAAATATAGATCCTGAGGACTTGGAGGAGGAAAACATCTGGCTCCTGAACGAAGGGCATTGTATGCGTTCGCAGGTGCTCAACATTTGCAGGACCACCAAAGATAATCGCCTGCAAGGCCTTACTTACAACACGGGAAGTGTGGAAACGCTGATCCGTATGGTTGACCGCAATGACGGGGCTACGTTGGTGCCTGAACTGGCGTTAGCAGAGCTGACCAATAAGCAGCTGAGCAAAGTACGGTCCTTTAAATCGCCTGAACCAGTTCGGGAGATCAGCATCGTAACGCACAAGAATTTCATCAAGAAACGAATGCTGAATGCTTTCCGTGAGGAGATTCTGGCTGTTATTCCAAAAACGATGAAACAGCGGAAGAAAAAGGACGTGATTGGAATTTAGACTGGAGAGGTTATAGCTTTCTACTTCGGCGGAAGCCAACAGCAAAACCTGGTATTTGGGACTTCGTGTGCTACACACTACATTTAGCTTTAGAAATAGAACTTAAAGTATAAGCATAAGAATCATGAAAGAGATTACCTGGTCTGAATTTGAACAAGTGGAGCTTCGCGCAGGCACCATTCTGGAAGTTTTCGACTTCCCAGAAGCACGGAAACCTGCATTTAAAGTCAAAGTTGATTTTGGCCCTTATGGGGTAAGGATGAGTTCGGCACAGATCACCAGGCATTACACCAAGGAAACGCTCGTTGGGCGGCAGATCGTGGCGGTAACCAATTTTCCCAAAAAGCAGATTGGCAAGTTCATGTCGGAATTCCTGGTAACAGGCTTTGCGGATGAAAATGGCGATATCGTATTGACCAGCCTGGAACGCCCGGTTCCCAATGGCAGTAAACTCATCTAAAGCCCTATCTTTGCGGCATGAGCTTTTACAATTTCGCAGAAGATAAGGACCCCCAGGCTGAACACGAGTATTTCATGCGCCTGGCATTGCAGGAAGCAGAGAAAGCGTTTAAACTCGGCGAGATTCCTGTAGGTGCCGTAGTGGTTTGCAGAGGCCGTGTAGTAGGTCGCGGGCACAACCTGACGGAGCAGCTCAACGACGTGACTGCACATGCTGAAATGCAAGCTTTTACTGCAGCCAGTGAGACCTTAGGCGGCAAGTATTTGAAGGATTGCACACTCTACGTAACCGTTGAACCTTGTGTAATGTGCGCAGGTGCAAGTTACTGGACGCAGATCAGCAAGCTGGTCTATGGTGCACCGGAGCCAAAAAGAGGGTTCACAAGCAAATGCAGCAATATCTTACATCCGAAAACCGTGATGGAGGCTGGCGTTTTAGCAGAAGAATGTGGCGAGCTGATGCGTAAGTTCTTTGCTTCCAGACGCGATTAAACTACTTGACAATAGGCTGAACAAACTTTGCAGCTGAATGTTATATTTGTATAGAATTTAAACTTAAATCATAAAAATATGGCTTTTGAACTACCTGCGTTACCATACGCAACTGACGCATTAGAACCGCATATCGATAAAATGACCATGGAAATCCACCATGACAAACATCATCAGGCATACGTTACCAACTTAAACAAAGCATTGGAAGGCAAACCAGAAGCTAGCCAAAGCATTGAAGACTTAATGAAGAACGTAGACAAGTTCCCTGCTGCAGTAAGAAACAATGGTGGCGGTCACTATAACCACTCGCTATTCTGGGAAGTTATTGGTCCAAACAAAGGAGGTGAGCCTAAAGGTGCTTTAGCAGATGCTATCAATGCTGCTTTTGGATCTTTCGCTGATTTCAAAACTAAATTTGCTGAAGCTGGTGCGACTCGCTTCGGGTCAGGATGGGCTTGGTTAATCGTAACTGCTGACAAGAAAGTTGCTGTTTGTTCTACCCCTAATCAGGACAATCCTTTGATGAGCATTGCTGAAGTTAAAGGTACACCAATTTTAGGTATGGACGTTTGGGAGCATGCTTACTATTTAAAATATCAAAACAGACGCCCGGATTATATTGCGGCTTTCTGGAATGTAGTGAACTGGGATGCTGTTAGCGAGCGTTTCGAAAAAGCTGCAAAATAAGCTGATCTAAACTTTAGATCTTAAAACACCAATACTTGATGCCTGATAGAAATATCATGCAGAAAGGTATTGGTGTTTTTGCTTTTACTAACTTTACGCCATGGTTGAAGTGATACTGAAAAAAGGAAAAGAGAAAGCAGCTTTGCAAAGACATCCATGGATATTCTCCGGTGCTTTGGATAAAGTAAAAGGTAGTCCCGCAAATGGCGAAGTGGTTCGCGTATTGGCTGCAGACAAAGAATTCCTGGCTTATGGTTACTTCAACGAGAAAAGTCGCGTTGCGGTGCGCATGCTGGAATGGGATGAGGCAAAAACCATTAACCGCGACTGGTACCAGCAAAAGATCCGTACGGCTATCGCTTCACGGGCACATGTACTTCGGAATGGCGACACCAACACCTGCCGTCTGGTTTTCTCCGAAGCTGACTTTTTACCAGGCTTGATTATAGATCGTTACGCAGATTTTCTGTCGCTGCAGATCCTCAGCGCTGGTATTGAACAGGCTAAAGCAGAGATCATAGATATCCTGCGTGAAGAATTACAACCCAAAGGTATATTCGATAAAAGTGATGCTACTGCACGCGGTCATGAGGACCTGGAAGTAGCGAATGGCTTGCTTTGGGGTGAGCAGCCACCAGAGTTCCTGGAAGTGAAAGAAAATGGTATTCTTTACCACATCAACATCGCAGGGGGACAGAAGTCGGGCTTCTACTGCGATCAGCGGGATAATCGCCAGATCTTAGCGGCATACACACCTGGTAAAACGGTGCTGGACTGCTTTTCTTACAGCGGAGGTTTCTCTTTAAATAGCTTAAAAGCTGGTGCTGCGCACGTAACAAGTGTGGATAGCTCTGCCCTGGCATTGGAAACACTGCAGCAGAACATGGACTTAAACGGGTTTGACAAAGCACAAAGTACCGTGATTCAATCTGACGTAAATAAGCAGCTACGTGCACTGAAGGAGGAAGGCAAGAAGTTCGATGTGATTGTGCTGGACCCACCTAAATATGCGCCCTCACGTTCTGCATTAGACCGTGCTGCCCGCGCCTATAAAGATTTAAACCGCCTTGGCATGGGTTTACTGGAAAGTGGTGGCTTATTGGCTACCTTCTCCTGCTCTGGCGCCGTAGATATTGAAACATTCAAGCAGATCATTGCCTGGGCTGCACTGGATGCCGGCAAGGAAATCCAGATTGTAAAGCAGTTTAGTCAGCCTGAGGATCATCCCGTTAGAATCTCCTTCCCGGAAGGCGAATATCTGAAAGGGCTGCTTCTAAGAGTACTGTAACAGCGTATATACAGAAAAAGCCTGCGTGATCCTTTAAATGGATACGCAGGCTTTTTTATGTATAATCTTGTGCCTGTAACTTAAAACCTAGCAGTTCTTGAATTAGGCTTCCTCTTTGAAATACACTTTATAATAGTTCATGGATTTATCTTCGTCGAAGCCCTTTTCAATCAGCTCTTTATCCCCGTGGATATAGATGTGGAAGTTCCTGTCCAGCTTGATGATGCTTTTAAATACCCTGGCTTGCTTTTTAACTGCCGCGGTATTGATATCGAAGCTATCGGGAATTGCGGTATCAAACTCCTCTTCGTAGCTCTTCTTGAAGTTTTTAAAGGATTCAATACCGTCTTCATTGGCGATGACCTCGTTGGCAAACTCATCCAGATCAAAGCTTTCTTTCTCCTTGAAGTATTTCATGGACTTGTTCAGCAGGTCGATCTTGTCCGCTTTGGTCATTTCGAACTCTTCATCCAGCTTTTCGGTCACGAAGCTTTTGTATACGCCCAGTACGTTGTTGGTCTGGTTGTAGTTATCATTTCGAACCTTGAGCTTGAGGAACTCATCTTTCCAGTAAACAGCTTCTGCACTCTTATTGGTTTGATCGATTACCGCAACTTTAAAGCCCTCCTCTTTCTCCGTATTGAAGATCAGACAGCCTTTATCAAGCTTGGTGATGTTGATGGCATCCTCTTCATAACTCATGTTGAAGCCTGCTTGCTCCGGGTATACCTTCAGGTAGGTCTCCTTGGTTTCTGATTTAAAAATGCCAATGGCATCCAGCAGTTCACCTTCAATCTGAACGTTCTCAAAATAGGCAACATACAACTCTCCAGACTTGACTTTCGGGTGGCCAGACACTTCATACAGGTATTTGGCCAGCTGTTGACTGTTCTCATGGAACGTGGAGCCATCTGCGAATATCGCTTCTGCAAAATGGTAAACCTCATTCAGGTTCAGATCGTTATTCGGATGCGTGAACCTGTAAATTTCATTCACTTTCTGGTATGGGCTCAGGAAATACTGAAGCAAGAGGTTTTTCAGCAGGTTATCCTGAATATGCAAAGACTGTTCAGAAAGCACGTAAAATTCGTCCTGGGATTTGTTTCCAATCCTATGGATAGCAAGTTCAGCCAAGAAGGCCTCGTAAAAAGAAATCATGTACAAAAGTACTAAACCTGATCTTCTTTCGGCGTATCTCTAAGTTCTACAGGTTTCCGCTCCTTGCCGCGCATCTTTAAATTCAGCATCTCTACAAGGATAGAGAAGGCCATCGCGAAGTAGATATATCCTTTAGGAATGTGCTGATCCAAGCCTTCTGCAAGCAATGAAACACCAATCAGCAGCAAGAACGACAGTGCCAGCATCTTTACCGTTGGGTGGTTGTTTACAAAGTTGCTGATCGCATTTGCGGAAACCATCATGATCAGCACGGCGATGATTACCGCAGTAATCATAATCTCCACGTGATCGGCCATGCCAACGGCTGTAATCACTGAGTCCAGCGAGAATACAATATCCAGCAGTAAGATTTGAACGAGTACGCCGGTAAAGGTATGCACCTTCGGATTTCCGGTCTCATCTTCTTCTCCCTCCAGCTTCAGGTGGATCTCATGAGTACTCTTATAGATCAGGAACAGTCCCCCGACAATCAGGATCAAATCACGACCTGAAATGGCCAGTTTGCTTAACCACTCTTCATTATCGACACTGATCCATTCGCCGATGTTAAACAACGGAGAGGTCAAAGTCATCACCCAGCTAAGCGATAGCAATAGCAACACCCGGGTAATCATCGCAAGCCCTAAGCCCCATTGTCTTGCTTTCTTCTGTACATTTTGAGGCAGTTTAGAAGAAAGAATGGAGATAAAGATGATGTTATCAATACCAAGTACAATTTCGAGAAGGGTTAACGTGATGAGTGAGATCCAGGCTTCCGGATTACTTAAGAGTTCCATAGAGGTGTAGATATTTGTTGCTAATATATGAAAAAAGCTTGCTGAATGATCAACAAGCTTCCTTATGCTAGTGTTTTAGAGAACCCTAAAGTTGTGTTGGCCTTTCTTAGCGGAAAGTAACCGAACCGTAAGCAGATTTAACACTCACCTGACCACTGCCGCCACCATTGATCGTTCCATGATAACTCTTTGAAAAGGAAATGCGTTCTTCGTCTTCACCTTCAACTTTCGCAGATACGCCTGCTCCAAACTTGAATCCACCATAGCTGGTCCTGACATCCAAGCGCCCTTTATAAACATCGCTAAAACCTACATCAACCGCGCCATACTGCGCATTGATCGTTAAAACCTTGGAACTTTCAGCCACCTCACCAATCCTAAGTTTGTTGTACTGCACGCTTAAGACCGCATCTCCAAGCAGCCGCTCTATGGCTACATTAGAATATTGTGCACTTACGTTGATGTCTCTGGCGGTGCCCAGGGTGATTCCACCACCATACTGCTGTTTCAGATTTGCTTTATTCAAATCCTGCACCGTCATTTTACCGTATTGCACATTGAGGTTGTTGCTGCCATTACTTAGCTTTTGTGCATTGAAATTGCCATACTGCACTTTAGCGTTTACCGAACCGGCATGGCTGCCGATCTCGACATTCCCGTACTGCTGTGATAAATTGAGTGCATTTACCGAAGGCACATAAAGCGTATAATTCACCCGCACTTCTCTGCGCCACTTCTTACCATTGCGGGTGCCGTTGCCCCAGTTGCCGTTACGGTTGGTATTCATCTCCGTTTTGAAGCTGATCTGATCACCCGATTTGTCTGCCTCTATCCGGGTGTCTTCTAACAGCTTTCGTTGTTCATCAGCGTTATTGCTGTATGCACTAATGGTAACATCCGCCTTAACTTCTTTCCTATCCCAGGTTTTTATGGTGATGGAACCAAACTGGTTATTAACGTTGATCTTATCAGACGTACCAGCAGCGAAGGTTTTGCTAAAGGTTTTTGTCAATCCATCATCCTGCGAATCTTCAGCTGCTAAGAAATTCGCAGTGGAAGATGTTTCCGGAATGTCGGGCGTAGCTGGCACAGGTGGCAGCACTTCAATAGCAGGCGTTGCAGGTGCAGTGGGGGCAGCCGGCTTTATTGCAGCATATCGAGGCGCCAAGGGTGTATGCTGAGCAACCGCAATTGTTCCCAGGCTAATTGCAGCGAGCGTTACAAGGAAGTTCTTCATAGTTGATTGTTTTTATTTACTTGTCTGACTTGATTTATGATTTGGAGCTGTTGCGAAACAACTTGTAATTGAAGTTCCAGGTTCTTTTCCATGGCCCGAATAATGAACTCCTGATTCGGACTCTTTGCCAGATCCTGCTTTAGCAGGTCATAATCCGCTTGAATGCGTTGCAGATCCGTACTGAACTTCTGATAAAGTTCCGGGTTATCGGCAGCATACACCTGTAAGCTATCTATTTTCTTCTCAATCAAACTGGTAAACCGCACCTGTTTCTGCGCCTGCGATGGATTCACCTGTGCAAGTGTACTGCGGTTCTGTGCTTTCTGACTGTACATGAAAGCGATACCGAAGACCACCAGTAAAGAAGCTGCAATGCCGATCCACAAGCGTTTATCCGACCGCTTCTGGCCCGCCTCTGCCTGCTTTAACTGCTGCTCCATTTTGAACCACAAGTGTTCTCCGGGCGTTTCCGTATCAAAATCCGACTTATTGTTCCTGATAAAATCTTCAATTTCTCTGCTCATCCTTTTCTCCTTTCTTTTCTAGTAAGCGATGTAATCTTTGTTTTGCCCGCATGTATTGCGTGCGTGATGTATTTTCTGAGATGTTCAGAATATGGGCAATTTCCTCATGATCGTAACCTTCAAAAAGATATAATGTCAGCACCAGCCGATACCCATCGGGCAGCAAGGCGATGGCTTTTTTAACCAGATCTACCTGCAACTGCAGATCCTGCGGATCATCTTCTACAGCCTCTGCGATATCAATTTCATCAACCGGCACCAGGTCCATCTTTCTTTTCCGCAGGCAGGTGATCGATTTATTGATCACAATTTGCTTCAGCCACAATCCGAAAGTGGTTTCAGCGCGGAACTCTTTAACACGCATAAACGCGTCCAGAAAGGACTCCTGTAAAACATCCTCGGCTTCTCCATGGTGATTCAGAATGCGGAAGGATATATTGAACATGGCCTTAGCGTACAACTTGTAAATTTCAAATTGTGCCTGCCGGCTACCTTGCCTGCATTCGTTAATCAAAGAAACATGTTTGTCTATGTATACCGCTTCCAAAGTAATATCTGGTTATCCTGTTTGCCGTTTTCTACCCAATCTCCTCCATCTCAATTCTGATTAAAAGACTACTGGAATTTTCAAATGTTGCATGTCCTTCAGAATTATTTCAGTTTTTCCGGTAAACCCGAAACAGGATGTCTTTTAAAAGTACACAAATCACTGCTGTAACTGCTTAAAATGGAGATTGGCAGTGATATATGGCTCAAAATGAATATTTTTGCAGCTTAATACTATAAAAATGCTAAGAACAACAACTTGCGGCGCACTGAACACTCAGAACATCGGTGAAAGTGTAACATTATGTGGCTGGGTACAGAAATCCAGAGATCTGGGCGGAATGACGTTTATTGATATTCGTGACCGCTACGGAATCACCCAGTTGGTTTTCAATATGGATGATAATCAGGCACTTTGTGAAACAGCACGTACACTTGGCCGTGAATTCGTGATTCAGGCCAGTGGTACTGTAGTTGAACGTTCCAATAAGAACCTTAAAATCCCTACCGGAGAAATAGAAATCAAGATCACCGCTCTGGAGATCCTGAATGCTTCTAAAATCCCACCATTTTTAATCGATGATGAGACCGATGGTGGCGATGATCTAAGAATGAAATACCGTTACCTGGATTTACGTAGAAACCCGGTAAGAAATAATATGGTGCTGCGCCACAAGATGGCTCAGGCCGTGAGAAGATACCTGGATGGATTAGACTTCATTGAAGTTGAAACTCCGGTATTGATTAAATCTACACCTGAAGGTGCAAGGGATTTCGTTGTTCCAAGCAGAATGAATGCAGGTGAGTTTTATGCTTTGCCGCAGTCGCCACAAACCTTTAAGCAGCTGCTTATGGTATCTGGGTTTGACCGCTACTTCCAGATCGTGAAATGCTTCCGTGATGAGGATTTACGTGCAGACAGACAACCAGAATTTACCCAGATCGACTGTGAGATGTCCTTCATTGAGCAGGAAGATATCCTGAACACCTTTGAAGGCCTGATCCGTACCTTATTTAAAGACATCAAGGGCATAGACCTGCCGGAAGTTCCAAGAATGCAGTACGCAGATGCGATGCGTTTGTACGGCTCAGATAAACCTGACACACGCTTCGACATGAAGTTTGTTGAACTAAACGACCTTGTGAAAGGACATAATTTTCCGGTGTTTGAGCAGGCAGAGCTTGTTGTAGGTATCAACGCGAAAGGTGCCGCTCATTATACCCGTAAACAGCTGGATGAGCTTACAGACTTCATTAAACGTCCACAGATTGGGGCTACTGGTCTGATCTACTACAGACATAATGAAGATGGTTCCATCAAATCTTCTGTAGACAAGTTCTATAATGAAGAGGAGCTGAAGAAGTGGGCAGCAGCTTTTAATTCAGAGCCAGGTGATTTGATCCTGATCCTTGCAGGTGTGAAAGATAAAGTGCGCAAGCAATTGAACGAGCTTAGATTAGAGATGGGTACCAGACTTGGTCTTCGTGATAAAAACACTTTCAGCGCACTTTGGGTACTCGACTTCCCACTATTGGAGTGGGATGAAGAAAGCGAACGTTACCATGCCATGCACCACCCTTTTACCTCTCCTAAGCATGAGGATATCGCGCTTCTGGACACCAACCCTGGTGATGTGCGTGCAAATGCTTATGACATGGTTGTAAACGGTACAGAGATCGGTGGTGGATCTATCCGTATTCACGACAGAACCCTGCAGGCATTGATGTTTAAACACCTTGGATTCTCCAAAGAAGAAGCGCAAAAGCAGTTTGGCTTCCTAATGGACGCTTTTGAGTTTGGCGCGCCTCCACATGGTGGTATTGCTTTTGGATTTGACAGGTTATGTTCCATCTTTGCTGGCCTGGATAGCATCCGTGATGTTATCGCATTCCCGAAAAACAACTCCGGCCGTGACGTCATGATCGACAGCCCGTCGACCATTGATGACAAGCAGCTCAAAGAACTGCAGATCAAAACAGATTTAAAATAAAGAGAAATGAAAAAAGGAGCTTGCAGCTCCTTTTTTTATGATTAAAATGTTTCGCTATCTGGCGGAATGCCGTAATCAACATATCCTACCTGCCTTTTAGCTGCAATTTTCTTTTTAGCGCCTCCGAACCATGATTTCACATTGCTGAAGATTCCGGTCAGATGTTCTGCATCCAGGGATTTACCAACTTTACTTGTAGCTAAACCTACGAGTGTTTTGGTGATAAAACCGGAGCCTCTGAAAAGGGTGTTGTTCATTAACACCGGCAGTAAAAATGACATCACTCTACTGCTGATATTCAGCTGATCATCCGCCTTAAGTAAGGTAGATGGTGTGAAGTATTTCTTGGTAAGACTTTTAACAGAATACTGCTTAACGTATACCTTAGCATCGCTTACCAATCGCTCTTCCTGCATGGTGTATTCAGCTTTAAGGCCGCTTATAGCTGCCTGAAGCTCTTCTGCGTTCTTGATGTTATACTTTCTCCTCATCTTCCTTATCCGCTAGTTTGGTGAAATACTTTTTTATAGCAATGTTTATCACTGCTGTTTCTACCTTCTCTTTAGCAAGCATTACAACTACTGCAATTAAAACCAGAAGTAAAGTCACTATTCCAAATCCTGCTGCATAGCTTCCAATCAATTCAGATAAGAACAGCGCCAGGGTGATTATAGCGAAAAGAAAAGCCAGGATAAAGCAGATGATCATGAAGGCATTGGTAATGATATCTGCAACGAGCTTTGATGTTTTTTCTAAGAGATAAAAACGGGTATACTCCACCCGGGTTTCCAGATAAACCTTTGCGTCAGCAAAGAGTTCTTCCAGCGTTTTTTCTTTATTTTCCTGCATCGTTGTAAGGTTAAGAAGTACTAAGCAATGTCTAATTCGTCGGCATATTCGTCATCTTTATTCATCTTGCCTTTCACAGTGTCTACAACCTTTTCTTTAAGGCTGCTCAGGTTATCCAGCTCTTCAGCAGCTTTCTCTTTAAGGGTGTCGCTTAGATCTTTGAAGGATTGGCCTAGTCGCTCACGCGTCTCCGAACCTACTTCCGGAGCAAACAATAAACCTAATGCTGCACCAGCCGCTAAGCCTGCTAAAAGCCCTATTAATACTTTTGAACTATCATTCATAACCGTAAATTTTAAATTGTTTGTTTATCAAAGACTATAACTCTTGAGTTTCTGAAATTGTTTTAATTCTTTCCATTCTATCGGAAGCCAAAGCGCTTCGCTCGTAGATTTTAACCACAAGGATAAAGTAGGATAAGAGTAGTGGCCCAAACACCAGGCCCAATATACCAAAAAGGGGAATTCCAATAACTACACCGATGACCGTTATGATGGGATGGATGTTTCCTACCCGTTTCGCAATAAGAAAACGCAGCACATTGTCGATGTTGATGATCACAACAAAGCCGAAGATGAGCATGGCATAACCGCCAAACTCATTGCCATTGGCGATCTGCATAATTGCTGCAGGCACAAAGATAATTGGCGGACCAAGTACAGGCACGAAGCAGATAAAGGTTGTGATGACACCCCAGAAAAAGGGATCACTGAAGCCCAGCACGAAGAACGAAAGACTGACCAAAGAACCTTGAACCAGACAGATCAGGCCCTGTCCGACTACATTGGCAAAGGTGGTATTTTTCATTTCCTCTGCAAAGCGCAAGGCATTCTGCTCCCGAAATGGCGCATACTTGAGCATAGCAGCTTCAAAGCGCTCGTGCTCTACCAACATGAAGTAGAGCAGAAAATACATCAGCAGAAGGCCTAAAACGATGTTGAAGGCACCAGAGATCAGGGATGGAAACAGCTCTGTTGCCCAGGTACCTGCCTTCCTTAGTCCTTCACTGATTAAACGTTCTACATCACCGCCTACGGGTACCAGATGTTGTATCTTATAGAAAAGGTTCTTGTAATAGATCTGATCGGCCTGCAGCTCATGAATCTTGGTGATCACCATATTACTTAAGCCATAAAAAGGCAGAACGATGAGCACAATAGAAGTAAAAAGCAGAAGAATAGCTGAAAAGCGTTTGTTCAGCTTATGATCCTGAACCATGTACAGGTACACGGGGCGGAGAATCGTGTAAAGCACCAAGGTGCCTAAAATTGAACTAAATATCCCGAGTAGCGAATATGCAATCAGTCCCCCCAGAGCGACAATAATGACAAGATTTATATTATTACGCTGTTTATAGGTAAATAGGGACATACAAGTTTAGGTATCCAGATTGATTGCTTTCATTTTGTTATAAAGTGTTTTCCGGTCAATATTCAGAATCTTGGCGGCTTTTGTCTTATTGAAATTTACCTCCCGCAGCACATTTAAAATTGCGGCATACTCCGCTTCAAAGGCTGCATTCTTTAAATCCCTTGGGCGCTCGTTTCGCTGTATGCTGGTTTCAATAACCGCACTCTTTGCGTAGGTCGAAATTTCAAGCGGCAAAGCTTTAAGCTGTATCTCCGTACCTTCTGCAAGCAGTGCTGCACGTCTGATCACGTTTTTCAGCTCCCTGACGTTACCTGGCCAATTATACGTTAGAAAACACTCCTCAACTTCAGTTGAAAATGATTGAACATCTTTATTCAGTTCTTTGTTTGCAAGCTTCAGAAAAGTATGTGCAAAAACAAGGATATCCTTGCCACGCTGACTTAAAGGCGGCAAACTGATTGAAAACTCGTTAAAGCGGTGATAAAGATCCTCCCTGAATTTGCCCTTCTGAATAGCTACAGAAAGATTCTCATTGGTTGCAACGATAATACGTACGTCAAGATCAATCTCCTTGGTGCTACCAATGCGTTTGATCTTGCGTTCCTGAACGGTACGCAATAAGGCTGCCTGGATATCATAAGAAAGGTTACCTACCTCATCAAGAAATAGTGTCCCTCCATTGGCCATCTCAAAGTGTCCGATTTTAGTGTAAAGTGCACCAGTAAAGGATCCTTTTTCGTGACCAAAAAATTCACTACCTGCAAGCTCCTTTGTTAAAGAACCACAGTCCATGGCAATAAAAGGCATGTCCTTTCTGGGACTATTCATGTGAATGGCTTTTGCTACAGATTCTTTTCCTGTACCGCTTTCACCCGTAAGGATGACGCTGTAAGAAGTTGGTGCAACAAGTTCAATTTGCCTTAACAGATCCCTTGAAGCCTGACTTTGTCCTGCTACGAAGTTTGCATCCTGGTTATATGGTAGTTTGTTGTCTTTCTGAGGCTCCGGATTCTGGGTTCCTGCTAATGCGCTCTGTGTTTCCAGGGCTTTATTGATGGTAGCCAGAATTTCGTCCGGGTAAAGGGGTTTGGTGATGTAATCCAATGCACCAAGTTTGATAAGCTCTACAGCAATTTTAACGTCCGAGTAACCGGTGATGATAATCACACAGGTTTGCGGGTATTTAGCTTTGATCTTTATTAATAGTTCACGGCCATCCGTGTCATCTAGCCTATAGTCGCAAAGTACAAGATCGTACTGCCGCGTGGTAAGATGCTCAAGCGCTGAAGCACCTGAGGTAACAGCATCTACTACAAACCCGTTCTTTGTCAAAAACTTTGAAAGTAGTAAACCGATATTTACCTCATCGTCAATTATTAAGATCTTTTTCATATGCTTACAGGAGCTCGTTAAATACAGAAGTAAAGATAAGTAAAAATTGTTAATGGGAAATATTTTCTACACTTCAAGTAGAGATCTGTAGCAGTTTGTAACTAATGACCCTTAAACTTAGGCACACGCTTTTCCAGGAATGCAGAAACACCTTCTTTAAAGTCCTCGGTACCGAAACAAGCCGCAAAGGCTTTAATCTCAACCTCATAACCGTTTTGATCAACATCTACAGCAGCATTAACGGCTTTGATGGCGCTCGCGATGGCAATTGGCGCACGCTGTTTTATCTTTCCAAGTATCCGCTCGGCTGCACCAATCAATTCCCCAACGGGCACCACCTCATTAACCAGGCCAATTTGAGCAGCTTTCTCGGCAGTGATCATATCAGCTGTTGCGATCAGCTCCAATGCCCTTCCTTTTCCCACCAATTGCGTTAAACGTTGCGTACCTCCGTAACCAGGAATAAGTCCTAAAGTAACTTCCGGCAATCCCAGCTTTGCCCCAGCTGCTGCAACACGAATGTGGCAGGCCATCGCAAGTTCAAGACCACCGCCGAGTGCGAAACCGTTAATCGCAGCTACAAAAGGTTTTGTACTCCCTTCAATTGCATTGAACACTGCAGTGTGTCCATCTAAAGCAAGCTGTTCGCCCTGCGCAACGTCAAAATCAGCAAACTCGGAGATGTCGGCACCTGCTACAAACGCTTTTTCGCCTGCACCGGTAAGCAGTACACCGAGAATATCGGGCGTCGTGTTCGCATAAATCACCACGTCAGCAAGTTCCTTCAGTGTTTCGCGGTTCAGTGCATTCATCTTCAGTGGCCTGTTGATGGTTACATATAAGATGTTTTCTTTTATTTCTGTAAGAAGATTTTGATAGTCCATGTTAGAAGTTTCGATTTTCAGTAACCCAGTTGGTAATATAATCGGTAATGGCCTGCATAGAGGTTCCCGGCGCAAAAAGTTCGCCTACCCCAATGTGCTTAAGCTTCTGCATATCGGCCTCGGGGATAATTCCACCGCCTGTTACCAGTACATTTTCCAACCCTTTTTGTTTCATGATATCCATGATTTTAGGGAAGACCGTCATATGTGCACCCGAAAGGATGGAAATCCCAATGGCGTCAACGTCTTCCTGCAGTGCAGCATTTACAACCATTTCAGGGGTTTGTCTTAAGCCGGTGTAGATGACCTCCATGCCGGCATCCCGTAGTGAAGTCGCGATTACTTTTGCACCACGATCGTGGCCGTCCAGACCCACTTTTGCCACTAAAACACGGATTGGCCTGTTCAAGGTTTTACTCATAAATAGTTAAGATAGCGGATGGTAAAAGTAAGTAAATTAGCGGTTTTATATTAACTTTGGAGAAAAATTAACAGTTTTTATGAGTGAAGAAAGATCATTGAATTTTATTGAGGAAATCATTGAAAACGATTTACAAAGCGGAAAATACGAGACCCTGATCACCCGTTTCCCTCCGGAGCCAAATGGGTATTTACATATAGGACACGCCAAAGCAATTTGCTTGAACTTCGGACTTACCAAGAAATATGGCGGTTATACCAACCTTCGTTTTGACGATACCAATCCAGTAACTGAAAAAACTGAGTATGTAGACAGCCAGCAGGCTGATATTAAATGGCTTGGTTTTGAATGGAAAAATGAATTATATACTTCAGATTACTTCGAGCAGCTTTTCCAATTTGCGGTTAAGCTGATTGAGGCTGGTCTGGCATACGTAGACCACAGCACTGCGGAAGAGATTGCGCAGGCAAAAGGTACACCTACAGAGCCCGGAAAGGACAGCCCTTACCGCTCCCGTTCTGTGGAAGAAAACCTGGATCTTTTTAACCGCATGAGAAAGGGCGAGTTTCCTGACGGTGCCTGTACCCTACGTGCAAAGATCGACATGGCCAGCCCGAACATGCTGATGCGCGATCCAATTATTTATCGCATTAAACATGCTGAACACCACAGAACCGGCAACACCTGGTGCATTTATCCAATGTACGACTTTGCCCATGGTCAGAGCGATAGCATCGAATCCATTACCCACTCGCTTTGTACACTGGAGTACGTTTCACACCGTGAATTGTACGACTGGTTCATTGAGAAACTGAACATCTTTCCTTCGCATCAATACGAGTTTGCACGTTTAAACCTGACCTATACGGTTATGAGCAAGCGTAAACTGCTGCAATTGGTTAATGAAGGCGTGGTAAGCGGATGGGACGATCCAAGAATGCCAACCATTAGCGGCTTAAGAAGACGTGGTTACACGCCGGAAAGTATCCGTGAGTTCTGCGAGCGTATCGGTATTGCGAAAAGAGAAAATCTGATTGAGCTTAGCTTACTGGAATTCTGCGTTCGCGAGCACTTGAATAAAACTGCTAATCGCGTAATGGCGGTGCTTGATCCAATTAAAATGGTCATTACCAACTATCCTGAAGGCGACGGCGAAGTACTTATCGGTGAGAACAACCCAGAAGCGGAAGATAAAGGCGGAACGCGTGAAATTCCTTTCAGCAAAGAGCTGTTTATCGAACGCGAAGACTTTATGGAAGAGCCAGCTAAGAAATGGTTCCGTTTAGCACCTGGTGCAATGGTTCGCCTAAAGTTCGCTTACATCGTGAAATGCGACAGCTTTGTGAAAGATGAAAATGGAAACGTGACCGAAATTCACTGTACCTACATTCCAGAGTCAAAAAGCGGCGAAGATACCAGCGGTATCAACGTAAAAGGTACCATCCACTGGGTAAGTGCACAGCACGCTCAAACAGCAGAGATCAGAATCTACGATCGCCTTTTCAGCGTAGAATCTCCGGATAGTGAAGAAGGTGATTTTAAAGATTATCTAAATCCAGACAGCATCAAAGTTATCAATAACGCATACATAGAGCCTTATTTGGCGAGTGCTACCGCAGATACCAGATATCAGTTTATTCGTAAGGGATATTATACCCTGGATAAAGATTCTACTGCAGAAAAGCTGGTATTTAACCAGACCGTAGGCTTGAAAGACGCCTGGGCGAAAGCAAAGAAATAAGACTTTCAGTTCATTAATCATAAAAAAAGAGGATGTTCCAGTAGATGGGGCATCCTCTTTTTTTATGTCCAAAGGTTAGTTCAGTTCAGGATGCCTGCTGCAAAGCAATAGGTCTGGAACATACCCAGACCAGCCCCACATCAAACTCAGAGCAAACACACAGGTTTGTGGGTGCGGTGTGCGTTTGGTGTGCGTTCGGTGTGCGTCTCCTGTGCGTTTGACCCAAAGCTGCTCCGCCGCAGGCTGCTTCCTTTGCTATAGATATTTCGGATACAAGTTGTACAACACCAGCTTAACGCCTGGTGTAATTGTTGGTCCTGTTTCTGTGGGCAGAAAATGTCTTTTAAAAGCGGTTACCGCAGCACCAACGTTGCTGATGTCGTAACCAATGATTCTTAGCGCGATAACTGGATCAAACTCCGGTGCTGGCATCTTCAACACCTGATCGTACCAAAGGCCAAAACCGCGATCGGCAAGCGTTTTCCATGGGAAGTTGTTCGGGTCGGGCTTACGCTTTGGTGCCAGATCCGCATGTCCGATAAAGTTTGCTGTTGGAATGTTGTATTTCTTTTTCAGCGTGGCCAACAAGCCCAGAAGGCTGTTGATCTGCGCTTCAGCATAAGCTTCTGAGCCATTGTTATCCAACTCTATCCCGATGGAGGAGGAGTTCAAATCGGTGTCATTTCCCCATTTGCCCAGGCCAGCATGCTGCGAACGCAAATAATCGTTCACCATTTGTCCCACTTTACCATCACGGCTTACCACATAGTGCGCACTTACACCAGTTCTGGCCAGGGTAAAAGTTTTAATGGTTTGATCAAGCGAATTCTGCGCAGTATGGTGTATTACCACGAAATTGGGCCTCCGTATGCCGAAGTTTACCGATCCGATAAAGGACTGTACCTCCGGCCGAAGAGAATCTATAAACTGCCCCTGTGGTGGCAAAGCTTTGATGTTATTGGCAAAATTTTCTGCCTGCTGTTTATAGATCTTATTCGTTGCGGCGTATTTATTGCTTGAACATGCGGAAAAACCGAGTGCCAGGAATATTAAGTAAAGGAATTTGTAAGGTTTGATCATGTTGCATTTGAAAAGCGTAAAATTAAGATTAATTAACCAACGCAGTCATCCGGAACGGGATTCTTTACAGAAGCCTATTATTTAGTAGTTTTGACCCTCTAATCGTTTGAAATTTATATTGAATGAAATTGATTAATAAAACAACGTTGTTTCTAACTGGCTGCGCCCTGGCGGCAAGCCTGCATTCCTGCACCAACACAGCTAGCAATACAGAAAAAAAGACAAATACAGTGGTGTTGCCAGACAGCTTACAGGAATATGTAAATGCCAGAATAAAAACCTATGAAACGGTTAAACTGACAACGAACCTCAACCAACTGAGCACAGCAGAGCGCAAGATGTTGCCATTGCTGATCCAGGCTGCCCAAATTATGGACGAGCTTTTCTGGTTGCAGGCATACCCACAAAGAGACAGCTTGTTAAATGCCGTTAAAGACGACCGCGCTAAGGAATTCATCCGCATTAACTACGGTCCATGGGATAGGCTGAACAACAATAAACCTTTCATCGCCGGCATCGGTGTTAAACCAGCGGGTGCTACATTCTACCCGGCAGACATGACCAAGGAAGAGCTTGAACAGTCTGATTTGAAAGACAAATTCGGCCAGTATAGTGTTGTTAGAAGAGACTCTACAGGTAAGCTGATGACCGTTCCTTATCATGAACTTTTCGCTACACAGTTACAGCGTGCTTCGAGCCTGCTTAAACAGGCCGCATTGATTGCAGAAGACGAAGGATTGCAGAAGTACCTGAATCTTCGTGCTGATGCGCTTACATCTGATAATTATACCGCCAGCGACTTAGCCTGGATGGACATGAAAACCAATGGACTGGATATCATCATCGGTCCGATTGAGAACTATGAAGATAATCTCTTCAATGCAAGAGCGTCATACGAAGCTTATGTGCTTGTTAAAGATAAGGAATGGAGTAAACGACTGACAAAATATGTGAGCCTGCTTCCTGGGCTGCAAAAGGGGCTTCCAGTGCCTGCCAAATACAAACAGGAGAAACCGGGTGTAGATTCTGAGCTAAATGCCTATGATGTGGTATTCTATGCCGGGGACTGTAATGCGGGCTCTAAGACCATCGCGGTAAACCTGCCGAATGATGCCATGATCCAGCAGAAGAAAGGCACCAGAAGATCTCAGCTGAAGAATGCAATGCAGGCCAAGTTCGACAAGATTCTGGTTCCAATTGCGAATGAACTGATCGATAAAGAACAGCAGCAGTACATCAACTTCGATGCTTTTTTTGCAAACGTCATGTTCCATGAAGTTGCACATGGTTTGGGTATCAAAAAGACTGTAAACGGTAAGGGCCTGGTTAAAGATGCTTTAAAAGAACAATATTCCTGGTTGGAAGAAGGTAAGGCAGATGTCCTTGGTCTTTACATGGTAACCAACATGCTTAAAGCAGGTGAGCTGCAAGGCGATCTTAAGGCCTACTACACCACCTATATGGCGGGCTTGTTACGCTCGGTACGTTTCGGCGCAGCCAGTGCACATGGCCAGGCAAACATGCAGTGCTTTAACTTCTTCAAGCAGCAAGGTGCTTTCACCAGAACTGCAAATGGAACGTACAAAGTTGACTATGTGAAGTTTGAACAGGCAATGAATGCGCTGAGTAAATTGATCTTAACCTTGCAAGGTGATGGAGACAGGGCAGCGGTTGCAAAAGCGCAGACTGAAAATGCAGTTATTGGCAGCGAGCTTAAGCAAGACTTAGAGAACTTAAATAAGAAAGGAATTCCGGTAGATATCGTATTTCAACAAGGTGTAGACGTATTGGGGGGATTATAAGTATTTACTTATAATCTTCTCCAATTCTTCAATATCAAAAGGTTTAGATAGGTAATCATCCGCACCGGCCTGCTCAGCCAAAGATTTTACGTCATTATTCGCAGAGAAATAGATTACAGGAATATGGGAAAGCTCCTTGTGGGCTTTCAATTCCTTTGTAGCGTCTATGCCGCCAACATCTGGCAGCCAGTTATCCATGAATATAATGTCGGGCACGTAAGAAGAAACCTGTTCAATAATATTATTTGATGTAGACGAGGTTTTTATCTCATAACCAGCATCTTCAAGAATGATTGTGCATAGATCGAGGATGTCAACGTTATCGTCAAATACGAACACTTTTTTTGCCTTGCTCATGTATGTTAATTTAATCTAAGATAACAAATTTATAAATTCTGCGGTATCTTCAATGTTTAATGACGCATCAATTATTACATTTTGTGCGGCTTGCGCAGGCATATAAGGCACCTGAGCATCTGCAGGGTTCTGTATGATCGCCCTGCCACGATAAGACTTTACGGCTTTTAATCCATTTACGCCATCGGCGTTGGAGCCGGAGAGCAGCATACATACAAGTTTTTCCTGATATACTTCGGCAGCAGACTGAAAGGTCACATCGATAGATGGTCTGGAATAATTCACCTTCTCTGATGAATCTAAGGAGAAGGTCAGGTCCTGCTCAATCAGTAAATGGTAGTCGGACGGTGCAACGTAGATTGTACCAGCGAGTATCTTCTCTTTTTCCTCTACCTCTTTAACGTTCAGGGTAGTTCGGCCTTTCAGCAGTTCTGGCAGCAGTGAGTCAGCACCATGTTTACGATGGATCACGATGATAATGGGAAAGGACATATCGGACCTTAAATCCGGCAGAACCTTAAGCAGCACATCCAGGCTCCCCGCAGAGCCACCAATCACCAGCGCCTCACAGACTTTCATCAACTCATCTTCCTCCATATCTTTTCATTGGGTAGTCTGCGGTACCGTTTTGATACATTAGAAAACTCCAAAGTCTCTTTACTGCCCAGGGCCAGATATCCAAGCTCCTCAAGACTGTCATCGAACAGACTGATGACTTTATGCTGCAGATCACGATCAAAATAGATCAGCACGTTGCGGCACATGATTAGTTGAAATTCATTAAAAGATCGGTCTGAAACCAGGTTGTGGGTGGAGAAGATGATCTTACGTCTCAGGTCGTCATTGAACTTTGCGAGCGAGTACTTCGCCGTGTAGTAGCTGGAAAAGTCCTTGCTACCACCTGAAAGGATGTAATTTTCAGAGTACTGTTTCATCTGGCTGAGCCCGAACATGCCTTGCGCTGCTTTTTCAAGCACGGCAGGATTAAGGTCGGTGGCATATACCAGCGATTTATGCAGCAGGTTTAGCTCCTGCAAGAGAATACAAATCGAATAAGCCTCTTCCCCGGTAGAACAACCAGCGATCCAGATGCGGATCAAAGGATAGGTTCCAAGTTTGGGCAGCACCTCATTCCTTAAGGTTTTGAAGAATGCTGGGTCGCGGAACATTTCGGTCACGTTTACAGTGATCTGCTCTACAAAGCGCTTGAAGTACAAGGAATCATTTGCAATTTTAAATCTGAACTCGGCAAAACTCAAGGCCTTGTCAATGCTGTACAGTCTATGGATACGACGCTTCAGCGAGGCTCTTGAATAGCCTGTAAAGTCGTAACCATAACGCTCCAGCAGATCTGCGAGCAGCAAGTCTATCTGATCTTCTGTAATTACAGTACCTTCCAAATTAGATGTATTTAGTAATTAATGCGGTGAGGGTATCAACATTGATGGGTTTTGATACATAGCCCGTAGCACCCGCTTCCAGGCAGCGCTCGCGATCGCCGAGCATTGCCTGTGCGGTAACTGCAATTACCGGTACCGCTTTAAGTTCTTCATCAGCATTCATCTCGGCGATAGCCTGATAGCCATCCATACCTGGCATCATCATATCCATCAACACAATGCCAATCTCTTTATCTTGTTTTAACAAGGCTAATCCCTCCTCTCCGCTGGTAGCAGAAATGCAGCGATATTTTCTTGCCTTCAGCACAGCTGAAAGCGCAAAAATGTTCCTGTTATCATCATCTACGATTAAAATCTTGTCCTTCGCCATATTGAAAGCGTTCATTAAACTTTGTCATACAACCAGACCCTCAGCAATGAGGTTAGCTGGTCCACATCAACTGGCTTCGAGATATAATCCGAAGCGCCGGCAGCGATGCATTTCTCCCGGTCTCCCATCATCGCTTTGGCTGTAACAGCTAAGATTGGCAATTGTTTGTATGCAGGGATCTTACGGATCTGCTTTGTAGTCTCATATCCGTCCATTTCCGGCATCATCATGTCCATCAGCACAATATCAATCAGCGGGTTTTCTTTAAGCACCTGTAGGGCTTCTTTTCCGTCGGTTGCTGCGAGCACCTTCATCTTATGCTGCTCCAATGCTTTGGTTAGCGAGAAGATGTTACGCACGTCATCGTCAGCAATAAGTACCGTCTTGTTGTTCAACACCTCGTACAAGCCGCCGAAACGTTCTGGCAATGCTTTGCCCGGCTTATTGCCTGCAGCCTGCTCTTCTACCAGATGCAGGAACAGCCCTGCTTCATCCAGGATTCGCTGGTAAGAGTGCGCGGTTTTAACCACGATAGAGTCCGCATATTGTTTAATGCGCGCCTCTTCACCTTTTGACAGGTTTTTACCGGTAAAAATGATGATTGGCAGGTTCTCCAGGCCTCTCGTTTTCTTGATGGTTTCCAGTGTATCGTAAGCATTTGTATCTGGTACACCCATATCCAGGATTACGCAATCTACTTCTTGCTTACTCAGCGCACCAATACTTTCGGTCACGTTGTTGGCCACCTGAGTCTGTATGTTATAATTACTCAGGAAGTAATTCAGCGCTTCTGCGTGCTGGCGATTTTCTTCTACAATGAGCACCTTTTTAGGATGTCTGCTTAGCGCATGTTCCAGCTTCTGGAAGATCTGGCTCATGTGCTCCAGTGCTACTGGTTTATTGATGAAATCAATTGCACCCCGAAGTAAGCTTTCTTTCTTCACTTCCATGGATGACATGATGTGCACCGGGATTGGGCGTGTAGCCGGATTGCTTTTCAGCTCTTCCATCACTTGCCATCCATCTTTCACCGGCAGTTGGATGTCCAGCAGAATTGCAAGTGGTTTGTAGTGGTTGGCTAGTTCAATACCAACATCACCACGTACGGCAACAATACCTTTGTAATCACGCTTGCGTGTAAAGTTTAGCAGTGTCTTTGCGAAGTTGGTATCATCTTCAATGATCAGAATCACCTTATCGCCCTGCTTGATATCCTCCCGGTCGTCTTCAACATCCTTTGGAATATTGAGCACGGTATACCGTTCAGGTACTGCTTCTGCCACTTTCTCCGGATAAACCTGCCTAATGACTACGGGTTCAGCGAATGATGGTTCTTCTGCTTCTGCTGTACGATCAATCGGTAACGAAAGCGTAAACTCGCTTCCAATATTTTCTTTGCTGGTCAGCTCGATCTCACCGCCCAGCAGCTTAGCAAGCTCTCGGCTGATGGATAATCCGAGGCCTGTACCGCCGTATTTTCTGCGGGTAGAACCGTCTGCCTGTTGAAAGGCTTCAAAGATCAGGCTTTGTTTGTTCTCAGGAATACCAATACCGGTATCCGTCACCTTAAACAGGATGTTCCGCCCACTTTCATCTTTAGAAATGCTCAGGCGAACTTCACCTTGTGTGGTGAACTTGATGGCATTGGAAAGCAGGTTTTTCAGCACCTGCTCTAAACGCATCTTGTCGGTATTCAACGTTTTTACGTCTTTATCAAGCTCTACAAGCAGATCCAGCTGTTTATTTTTAGCAAGTGGGTTAAACAATGAGCGCATGTCGGTTGCAACTTCACCAATGCTTACATCCGCAAACTCCAGCTTCATTTTACCGGCTTCAATCTTGGACAAGTCAAGTATTTCATCGATTAGGCCAAGTAGCCCCTGACCGGAGCTCTGGATTACCTCCGCATACTCGATGTACTCTTTGTCGAGATCATTATTCTCGGACATTAACTTGGAAAGCAATAAAATGGAATTCAATGGCGTACGCAACTCGTGGGACATATTGGCCAGGAATTCCGACTTATACTTGGTGCTTTGCTCCAGTTGTTCTGCCTTAAGCTGAATGTCGCGGTGACGCTCCTGTATCATCTGGTTCTTTTCTTCCAGCAGGCTCGTACGCTCTTCAAGTTCCTGGTTGCTTTGCAACAGCTCTTCCTGCTGCACGCGAAGTTCTTCTTCTGAAGTTTGTATTTTCTGCGATTGCGCCTCCAGTTCAGCGTTCAATCCTTCTAACTCGCTATGTTGTGCCTGTAGTTCTTCAGCCTGTGCCTGTGTTTCTTCCAGGAATTCCTGTAGCTTTTTCCTGTTTTGAGAAACATGGATGGCGATACCGATATTATGTGATACGTTTTTCAGGAAGTCAAGATGCTGTGGCGAGTAAGCCCTTAATGAGCCAAATTCCATCACCCCGATCAGCACCCTATCGCGGTAAACCGGAACCGCAACTACATGCCGGGCTGCAGTTGCACCAGAGGTATAGCTAATCGTAAGCTCATCTTGTGGTATATCATTCAGGACCATTAGCTTTCCAGAGTCGGCCACCTGGCCAACCAATCCTTCGCCGATGTTAACCTTGGCTTTAGCATGTCCTCCTTCAAGGGCAAAGCTGCTTACCAGGTGTAATTCCTTATGTTCAAACAAATAAAAGGCTGCAACCTGGCTGTCCGTATGCTCAACAATATTTTCAAGAACATCACTGGTTAGTTGGGCTACTGTTTTCTCGCCAACCATTTTATCATTTAGCGTTGCAATGCCAGCCTGTTGCCATTCTTTTTCTTCCAGAAGGGTGAAAGATTTTTTCAGAGACTCCGCCATGGCATTCAAATGCCCCGTCAGGCTACCCAAACCATCGGTCTGCTGATCGTCCAGGCGGATGTCGTAATTACCTGACGAAATCTGACCGGCTAAGTCCCTGATTACCCCAATACGGTAATCAATTTCCTTGTTCTTCTCTTCCAGGGCCCGTTGCAGTTCCATTTTGGCATAATAGTCCTTGTAAACTTTACGGTAAAAGTAGATGGTGATGAAGATGGAAATCAGCGCAGCAATAATGATCAGAATAGGCGTATAACCTGCAAACTTATTTAGCTCTTCCGTACGCGACTTCAGGATTCTATTTTCCTCAGCCTGCATCATTTTGATGATCGACCTGGCTTCATCCATAAGATCCTTACCTTCGAGCAGGGCATTCACACTAATGTCGCCACCCTTTGTCCTTACCTCAATAAGGCGCATAATCATATCCAGCCGGCGGTCTACAATACCATGAAGCTTTTCCAGGTTCTTCTGCTGAAAAGGGTTATCCTTCGTCTCTGCAGCAACCTCGTTAATCAGGTCCAGTGCTTTCGCTTTTGCACCGTTGGTTGGCTCAAGAAACACGCCTTCCCCGGTAAGCAGATAGCCCCGCTGACCGGTTTCCGCATCTTTCAGATGAGAAATAATCTGATTGGTTTTAAAGATCACCTCATTGCTATGGGCAACAAGTTCAGAGCTTTTAACCAGATTTCGTATGCTTATAAAAGAAGCGAGTGATGTGATAAATAAGATTAATAGAGACAGACCTAAACCGACCTGAAGGTTGTTTTTTAGTGATTTCTGCATAATAAAGTTAAATATTAATCAATTTCTGAAGGGGCGTTGAAAGGTATCTCAAAGTAAAACTCGGAGCCTTCACCGATGGTACTCTCTACGCCAACTTTACCGCCATGCCTTCTGATGATCTCCGCAGAAATATACAAACCAATTCCCAAACCTTGAAAATGAAGTGCCGTTTCTTCTACACGGTAAAACTTTTCAAACAGGTTTTTCTGTTGGTCTGGTGCAATGCCGATACCGTAATCACGTACGCCAACATAGAGATGGTCGTTCTCTTCCCGTACATTGATCATGACCTCACTTGTACCCGGAGAATACTTGATGGCGTTCGTCAGGAAATTGATTATGACCTGTTCAATCCGCATTTCATCACCATATACACATTGTGATGCAGTGCCGTTGACGGTAATTTTATAATCTGGAAATGATTGCGCCATTACCTCAACAATGTTCTTGAGCAGATCGCAAATAAGGAAGTTTTGTTTATTGAATTTGAGCTTACCGCTTTCGATCTTAGAGATGTCCAGCAGGTCTGCAATAAGGTTATTTAGCTTTTCAAGTTGCGTTTGTGCCTTATGAAGATGCTTCTTAACGGTATCCACATCGCCTTTATCAATGCTTCGCTCCAACAGCTGAACATAGCCTTTTACACTGGTCAAAGGTGTTTTAAGCTCGTGACTCGCAATACTGATGAATTCGTCTTTTTTATATTCCGCTTGTTTACGGTATTCAATCTCCTCCAATAAGGCGGTTTGAATTTCAATCAGCTTTCTACTTTGTTCGTATATCCGGTAAAAGGTCTTCACCTTAAGCAGCAAGACGCTCATATCTACCGGTTTGGTAATATAATCCAGGCCTCCGGAAGAATAGCCTTTGGTAATAAACCTGGTTTCCGTATTTGCAGCAGAAAGGAAGATGATGGCTGTTTCTTTGGCCTTGCTGTAACCCGAGATGGCTTCAGCAACTTCAAACCCATCCATCCCCGGCATTTGTACATCTAGGATGATCAAAACATATTCATTTCGGAGTACCTTTCTCAGGGCTTCTTCTCCTGAAGAGGCGGTATCAACTTCAAAATCATGTTTTTCAAGAACTTTTTTTAACGATATCAAGTTCTCCGGGGTGTCATCTACGATTAGAATCATTCTTTTATAAGTAAGCCTTAAAGGCAGCTGTATATTTTTTTAGGCAAGTTATACAACTTTGTATGTTATGCTATAATGTTAAAGTAAAATCTTAGTTGTCTGGCATTTATATCTACAACTGATCGGAATTGAAGGTATCTCCCTGGCTCATATCCCCAGTTTCAAACCCCTTCTTAAACCAAGTCATACGTTGTGCAGATGTACCATGGGTAAAGGTATCTGGCTTTACTTCACCCTGCGCCTGTCGCTGCAGCTTATCGTCGCCGATGGCGTTTGCTGCATTCAGTGCTTCTTCAATATCACCGGCTTCGAGCTTAAACAAATCCGGACCAAGCTTCTGCGCATCATGCGCCCAGACCCCTGCGAAGAAGTCTGCCTGAAGTTCAAGCTTCACCGATAGCTTGTTAAATTCCACCTCCGAAAGCTGGGAGCGGTAACGATCCATCTTCTGGGAAATTCCCAGCAAGGTCTGTATGTGATGCCCCACTTCATGCGCAATGACGTAGGCATTTGCAAAGTCACCCGATGCACCAAAGCGGTTATTCAGCTCATTGTAGAAACTTAAATCCAGGTACACATGCCGATCTGCAGGACAGTAAAAAGGCCCTACAGCAGAACTGGCGTTCCCACAGCTGGTGGAAACACCATTCTCAAATAGCGTAAGGACAGGAGGTTCATACTGACGGCCCATCTCTTCAAACTTCGCCGTCCAAACCATCTCTGTAGACGCCAACACGTTGGATGCCCAGCGCCCTGCGGCATCTTCGGGCACACCTTTACGACCTTCTACGACTGCCTGATTGCCAATTGGCAACTGACTCACCAGTCCACTAAAATCCTGACCAAACAATAGTCCGAGTACAACAAGCACAATACCGCCGATGCCGCCAATGGCAGCGCCTCCGCCCATACCACGTCTGTCATCTACATTTCCGCTTCCTTTACCGAACCATTGCATAGTTGTTTTTTAAATGAACGCCGCTACTGCCGCTTTTATTCTGTTCTTTACTTCTGTTTTACCTAATAGAATGGCAATGTCAAATACGCCCGGCCCGAACTTACCGCCTACAAGCATCACACGAAAAGGCAACATTAGTTCACCTGGTTTTAACTGGTGCGCTGCTGCAAGTGCCTTAAATTCCGCTTCAAGCTCCTGTGCAGTACCTTCCATCGGACTGTCTGCATAAGCTTCAAAGAATGCTGTTTTCTGCTCGTTCCACTTCGGCTTTACCGATGCCACGTCATATTCCTTAGGAGCAACAAAGAAGTAGCCAGATTGTGTGACAAAATCAGAGATAATATTACATCTATCTTTAACAAGCTCAATTACAGTGTGTAAATTTTCATCATCCGTAATTTCAAGGCCTGCGCTAGCCAGAGCAGCTTTTACTGCAGGTGCCAGCGTGATAGCAGGTGTCCTTTTAATCCACTCATGGTTATACCATTTCGCTTTTTCGTAGTCGAACTTCGCACCAGCTTTGGAGATGCGTTCCAGCGAGAACTTTTCTACCAGTTCGTCCAGACTAAAGATCTCCTGATCGGTACCATCATTCCAACCCAGCATGGCCAGTAGATTCACAAATGCCTCTGGCATAAAGCCAAGCTCACGGAATCCTTTGGTAAGATCACCAGTCTTAGGATCTGTCCAGTTTTGCGCGTATACCGGGAAACCAAGTCTGTCGCCATCGCGCTTACTTAATTTTCCATTGCCATCTGGTTTAAGGATTAAAGGTAAATGCACCCATGCCGGCATTTCATCTTCCCAGCCCAGGTATCTCCATAGCAGAATATGTATCGGTGCAGAAGGCAACCATTCTTCACCTCTGAAAACATGTGAGATCTCCATTGCACGGTCATCCGCAACAACAGCCAGGTGATAGGTCGGCATGCCATCTGCTTTCAGCAAAACTTTGTCATCAATCAGGTTAGTATCGAAACTTACGTGGCCTCTGATCAGGTCATGGAATGAAACCGTTTCGTTTTCAGGAATTTTGATGCGCACCACATGCGGGGTGTTCTCATCCAATAATGCTTGTACCGCTGCGGCATCCAAAGTCAGGGAGTTACGCATTTCCATCCTTGTGGCCTGTCCGTAAAGGAAATTCGGCGCTGCCTTGCGTTTTGCATCAAGTTCCTCAGGAGTATCGAAAGCATAGTACGCATGTCCGCTAGAAACCAGCTGCTCAGCATATTGCCGGTAACTTGCCTTGCGTTCACTTTGACGGTAAGGCGCAAAAGGCCCACCCAAATCAGGACTTTCATCCGGCGTCAAACCGCACCATGCCAAACAGGACGCAATATATTCTTCAGCGCCGGGTACAAAGCGCGTTTGATCCGTATCCTCAACCCTCAAAATAAAGGTTCCTTTATGTTGCCTGGCAAACAAATAGTTAAACAGGGCGGTACGTACACCACCTAAATGAAGTCCTCCGGTCGGACTTGGAGCAAATCTTACTCTTACTTTCTTTTCCATAACTGTGTTGCAAAGATATATAATTTGTAATTTGCGTTTCTATCCTATGAATCCTTACGAAAAGAAACGCCGCTGGAAGATCTTTCTCCTTGTTTTTGCCATCGTTATTGGAACGGCATCTGTATTCTATTCCGACTTTTTCGTCAAGAAGATGGAGCGGGAAGAAAAAATCCAATTTGAACTCTGGGTTAAAGGTACCGAAAAGTCTTCCGAGATCTTCGATGATGTACGCTACGCGGATGTACTGAACATGATTATACAAAGCAGTAAAGTGCCGGTGATCCTCACCGATACCACGGGCACAAAGATCATGACCTACCTGCGGCTCGACAGCACCAAGACCAACTACATGAATGCGGAGTCGGATGCCACATACGACCCTGCCTATTTCCAACGCGAGTTGAGGCGTATGAAAGAACAGCATGCGCCATTACCCATCAACTACATGGGCGAGAACATGCTCGTCTATTATAAAGACTCCTTCATTCTTACACAGCTCCGTTATTTCCCTTACATACAGCTTGGCGTGATTGCCTTGTTCCTGATTACCGCCTATGTGGCTTTCAGTTCTGCACGTAAAGCAGAACAGGACCAGGTTTGGGTAGGTATGGCCAAGGAAACAGCACACCAGCTGGGTACACCAATATCTTCCTTGATGGCCTGGGTAGAGCTCATGAAAGCACGTTTCAATGCAGAAAATGATCCGCTCATTGAAGAGATGGAAAATGATATCAAGCGGCTTGAGGTAATCACCGACCGCTTCTCCAAGATTGGATCCAAACCGATCCTGGAAGATCACGTCGTGCATGTAGTCATCAGCAACTTTGTAGATTATTTCAAATTACGGACCTCAGATAAGATTACTTTCAAGATAACCGGAGATGATCAGGTACGTGCATTGCTCAATGTGCCTCTATTCGATTGGGTGATCGAGAACCTGCTAAAGAACGCTGCCAATGCCATCAGCAATGAGGGCACGATTACCGTAAACATCATTGAGCACCTCGCCAAAGAAGAGGTTTTTATCGATGTCACAGATACCGGCAAAGGTATTCCACGCTCCAAGTTCGAAGCCGTGTTTCAGCCTGGGTATACCACCCGTAAACGCGGCTGGGGATTAGGGCTTTCCTTAACCAAACGTATCATTCAGAACTACCATAGCGGACAGATCTTCGTCAAAGAATCCGAGCTTGGAAAAGGTACCACTTTCAGAATTGTATTAAAAAGCAGTTTAACCTATGAACCGACCACAACCTAGTGAATACCCGGTATGGGCAGAGACCTATATCAAACATGTAGATGGCGATGTGCTGCAGATCCTGGAAAGTCAGGCGACGGAATTTTCAGATTTCATTAATGACCTCGTTGAAAAGGCCGACTATGCCTATGCTCCGGGAAAATGGACCATCAAACAACTGATTGGCCACATTATCGATACCGAACGAATCCTTACCTATCGTTTAACCTGCTTTGCTCGTGGTGAAAAGACAGCACTACCCGGCTTTGAAGAGGATGACTACGTTGCAAATGCGCATTTCAGCGACCGCAGCCTGATTAGTTTTTCAGAAGAGTTCTCGCTGTTAAGGCGCTCGAATATGTTTCTGTTCAAATCCCTTCAGGAGGAAGAATTAAACCAGATGGGCAATGCCTCTAACCGCGACATCAGTGTGCGGGCATTGCTGTTTGTACTTGCGGGTCATATTATGCACCATACCCAGATCATCAAGGAACGCTACCTGGACAGCTCTGCTATTTAGTGTAATATTTTTAGAGCTACCTGTAACCTGTTAAAAATTCATGTGGTCTTAGTATACAGAACAGCTGTTAAGAGTTCATTTACTTTAACCTTTTTTAACACACAATATCATGGAAGAACTAATTCCTATCACAATGTTTCTTGGTGCATTCGCAATGGTGTTTGGCATCAGATATTTATCAAACAAAGAAAAGATGGCCATGATTGAGCGTGGCATGGATCCAGGCTTAAGCAAGAGTGTTGCAGCGCCAAAGCCTTTTCTTAGCCTCAAGTTTGGTTTATTGCTTGTAGGGCTCGGCATCGGACTAATCGCAGCCCTATTCGTAGCCAAGCTAAATCATCTTACAGAAGAAGAATCCGTGGCCGTATACTTTGGCTTCCTGGGCATCTTTGGTGGCATCGGCTTAATCATCTCTTATGCCATCGAGAAAAACTGGATAGATAAACATCCAGAATAAGAACCAGATTTAACGATTGAAGGATAGCTTAAGGCTATCCTTTTTTTTTTGCTGCAAACTATCGTTAAATTGCTGTAACCTGATCAGGACATCACGCGTCTTATGGGTAACTATGCAGCAGAAGCTAAGCGATAACGAATTAATTACAACCATTCTGGAAGGAAATACTTCCTCTTACGCAGAATTGGTAAAACGCCACCAGCGTTATGTATTTACTTTGGCCATGCGCTATGCTAAAAACCGCGAAGATGCAGAAGAGATTGCGCAGGATACCTTTGTTAAGGCATACCGCGCGCTGGGAACTTTTAAACAAAGCGCCAAGTTCAGCACCTGGCTGTTTACCATTACCTATACAACAGCCATGACCTTTCTGCGGAAAAAGCGGCTGCTTACCGATTCCATCAATGATGAAGAAAGTGGCATACAATTGGAGAACCACATCTCATCGTATCAGGCAAACGGCATAGAACAACGCTCCGGTTATGTGTACCTGAACCAGGCCATCGAGCAGCTGTTGCCGGATGATGCCGCGATTATTACGCTCTTTTACAAAGGGGAACAAAGCCTGGAGGAGATCGGGCAGGCACTGAAAATGGAACCCAATACCGTGAAAGTTAAACTGCACCGCGCCAGAACAAGGCTTAAAGAAAAGCTGCAGTTTATGTTAAAAGATGAAGTTAAAGAATTGTTATGAAAACAATAGACGAAGAAATCTGGGATTATATAGACGGTAGCTGTGATGCTGCGGAAAGCGATCGCATCGCAGCGAAAATCGCCACAGACGACCGTTATGCCAGCAGCTACCAGGAACTACTGAAGCTGAATGCCATGATGGCTGCAGACGAACTGGAAGAACCTTCCATGTCTTTCAGCAGGAATGTCATGGAGGCAGTAGCGCTGGAAATCGCGCCAAAAAAGCTAACCACGAAAGTCAATAGCAAGATCATTTACAGTATTGCCGCATTCTTTATCCTCTCCATTGCGGCTATATTCTTTTATGTTCTGGCAAACAGTACCCCTAGTGGAAGCGAGTTTAAGATGCCAACCGCAAGCATTAGAATGGATCTGAGCCAATTGCTCAGCCCAGTGTCCATGAAGATCTTTCTGATGGTAGACCTTGCCCTGGCGCTCCTGTACCTGGATCGCCTGATCAGAAGAAAGATGCACAAGCCAGCACATTCATAGCAAAAAGAAAAGCCGCTCAATCTTAACTAAGCGGCTTTTCTTTTTCAATGGTCCTTCTAAGGACAATGTCTTTTGGTTATTGTACCTGAATCGGCAATGCTACACTGGTGTTATCCCAGCCGATGTTTAACACTGCATCGTTTCCGGTACCTGTAAATACCATAGCCAGATTTTCAACAGGTTCAGTTAAAGGTTTAACTGGAACTTCTACCCTTGCTACATCCTTGGTCTCATCATACGAATAAGCACCCCATCTGTCGGTATCCTTATTCACGATGATCGTCCAGTTGTCTTTGTTCGGGATAGCGAACAAGCTATAACTTCCTGCAGGGATGGTTTTACCACCAATTACTACGGGTTTATAAAATTTAATCTCTGTACTTTCATTGGCACCCAGACGGTAAACAGCTCCGAATTTTTCCAAAGCACCAAAGATCTCACGTCCTTTTTTCGCAGGACGAGCGTAGGTCACTTTGATCAGTGCAGCAGATTCAGCACCTTTTTTCGCCATCTGTGTAGCTCTTGCCGGAAAGTAAGCCAGGTCTACCGGACTTGGATCCAGCCCCGGGAACTTTAGTTCCTGTGCACTAGCTGTAATTGCAAACAATGCAAATACAAGCATTAAACTTAATCTTCTCATAATATTTGGTTAGCTAAAAATACTGGTTAGTAGGTGCGACCTTTAACGATCTTATTCAAGAATAAAGCCGAGATAATCAAACCAATTATACCGCCTAAAATCGACGATAAGAAACTTCCTGTAGCGGCTGCTGCAATAAGGATTCCGGCAACGATCCCTAATACATAATAAACCCAATCAAAACTCTGTGTGCTTTCTTCTGTATTCATATTCATAAATGCTAATGCTTCAAAGGTATCGAATTATTTTAAAAAGTATTTACTTTCCTTAACAAACTCATTCCCTTTCTGTTTACAGCTACCAGCTTTTATTCCGCAGCATACCTCCCATCTTAAAACGTCTGTCAAACTCAGGTAATCTGTCATTTATTTTCATGAAACACTTTTAATCAATCAAACGATTGATTAGTTTTGCCCCGCAATAAAGAAATGGAAAAAACAGATAAACGAACCAGTATCCTCAATGCTGCTGAAAAGCTGTTTGCCTCTCAGGGTTATGAAGGTACCTCCACCCGGCAAATCGCCAATGAAGCAGGTGCCAACATGTCCATGATCAACTACTACTTTGGCTCCAAAGAAGGTGTGTTCATGGAAATCATGTCTAACCGGATCAACGGTTTCAGCCTGGCACTGAGCAGCATAGAAGCAGAGGACTTAAGTCAGCTGGAAAAGCTGACCATGGTTGTTGATCAGTATGCCCGCAGAATTCTTGGTAACATTTCCTTCCATAAAATGATGCACCGGGAGCTATCCTTAACGCAGCGGCCAGAAATGTACGACAAGCTTAAGGAGGCCATGAGCAAAAACCTGATGGCTATTGAACGCATCATCAATGAAGGTATCGCTAAGGCGCAGTTCCGCCCTGTGGATGTCCGCATGCTCATTGCAACCATCATGGGTACCATCACCAACGTGGCTACGGCCCCTTCGAAGGTTACCGCAGGTTCTAAACTGGACATCAAGATTCCTGCAGACCGCGAGATATTGACGGAACGACTGATTGCCTACCTGAAAGATTTAATAACAACGTATTTAACACCCCAAAAATGATAAAGAACACCTTTAAACTAAGCATGCTAGCTTTGCTGCTGCCCGGAATGCTGTATGCACAAAACGTGCGTAAGCTGAGCTTGCCGGAGGCGGTACAACTGGGATTGGAGAACAGCAAGAATCTAAAGCTTTCCCAGAACAGAATAGACCGTGCCGTGGCGCAGCTTAAAACCGTAAAAGACGAGAAACTGCCTTCGGCAAGTGCTTCATTTGCCTACAACCATGCCGAAATTCCAACCAGCACATTCGACTTTGGTGGCACGGACCCACTGCGCCTGCCAAAACGTTCTGATGCCTTTATCGGTACTGCAGCAGTACAGGAACTGGTTTACGGTGGTGGTAAATTCCGCCTTGCAGAAGAATCTACCCGTCTGCTAACAGAAGTTGCTTAACTGGATGCCGATAAAAGTGCTAAAGATGTAAGTTATGCGGTAATCAATACCTACTATGCTTTACACAAGATTACCCAAAGCAAAAAGGTAATTGCCCAAAACCTGGAAGCAATTGCCGGTCAGCTAAAGCAAGCGCAGCGCTTTTTTGAACAAGGCATTGTTACCAAAAACGACGTGTTAAGGTTCCAGCTGCAACAAGCTAACGTGACCCTTTCCCAAATGGAAGCGGAAAACAACCGTAAAGTGATCAACTATAACCTGGATGTACTTCTAGGTTTACCCGAGCAGACGGAGTTAGAGATTGCCAATCCAGATGAGACACTGGCTACCCCGCAGAACCTGGATGCTTACCTGGAAATGGGTCTTGCCAATCGCCAGGAACTTCGTTCCCTTGACCTGCAGAACCAGGTTGCTGAACTTAACATTAAAAATGTGAAAGCGAATGTCTTGCCTACTGTGGGCGTAGGCGCGAACCTGTACTATGTAAATCCAAGCGGCAAATTCATCCCACCGGCTAACCAGTATATCGTACCAATGACTGTAGGCGCGAATGTTTCCTGGAACATCGGCGCACTCTGGAACAATAAAAACAAGGTGAGTGAAGCAAGGATTCAGCAGAAAGAGGTAACCCTAACCAAAGACCTGCAATTGGATCAGGTGAAAACCGAAATCAACAAGAACTACCAGGATTACCAACTGGCATTGGCCAGGATTAAAGTTCTGGAAACTTCTATTCAGCAGGCTTCTGAAAACGACCGCTTACTGGAATCCAAATACAGAAACAACGTGGCTTCCGCAATCGACCGTATCGATGCTGAAACCTTACTATATCAAAGTAAGATCAACCTGGAAATCGCTAAAGCCGATGCAGGACTGGCTTACTATACTTTACTAAACGCAACCGGAAAAATTTCTCAATAAATCATACAACCACTAACATGACAACTGAAGTAAAAAAGAAAAACAAGATCGTACCAATCATCTTAGGGGTATTGATCCTTATAGGCGCCATTTTTGGCGTAAAGGAGTACTTATATTATAGTACCCACGTAGACACAGATGACGCGCAGATCGATGGCGATATCAGCCCCGTTGTTGCTCGTGTAGGCGGCTATGTAAACGAAATCCTTTTCGAAGAAAACACGCGTGTTACCGAAGGTCAGGTTTTAGTAAGACTGGACGATCGGGACTATAAAGTGAAACTGGAACAAGCACTTGCTACCCAAAAAGGTGCATCTGCCGGTGTAGGTGTGTCACAAGCTCAAATTGCAGCTTCTTCTGCAAATACCAGCACTGCTAAAGCCAACATCACCGAAGCAAGAGTAAGATTAAACCTTGCACAGAAAGACTATGAACGTTATGCAAACCTGGTAAAAGACGGTTCCATTACCCAACAACAATTTGATCAGGCTAAAGCCCAGAAAGAATCTGCAGAAGCTGCATTCCAGGCAGCTACAGACCAGTACAATGCTGTTGTAAAACAAGTGGGTACTACCCAGTCACAACTTGCAGTAAGCAGCTCCAGCGTTAATCAGCGCCAGGCAGATGTAGACTTTGCAAAGCTACAGTTGTCTTATACCGAGATCAAAGCGCCTGCAACTGGTATCGTTTCGCGTAAGAACATTCAAAAAGGTCAACTGGTTCAAGCCGGTCAGTCTTTATTCTCTATCGTAAATGAAGGCAGCATCTATGTTACTGCAAACTTTAAAGAAACACAATTGGAAGACATCAGACCGGGAATGAAGGTACGCGTTGAAGTAGACGCTTATCCTGACCAGGAAGTTATTGGCGAGGTGTACAACTTCTCTCCGATCACTGGTGCTAAAGGATCCCTGTTACCTCCGGATAATGCTACTGGTAACTTCGTGAAAGTAGTACAACGTGTTCCAGTGAAAATCAAGATTACAAAAGCCGCTAAAGAAATCATGGACAAACTACGTCCTGGTATGAGTGTACAAGCTTCTGTTTCCATAAAAGATTAATAAAATGGCCGAAAAAGGTTTTAAAAAGTGGATTATTACGTTTACGGTGATCACAGCCTCCTTATTGGAGCTGATTGATACAACCATCGTAAACGTAGCACTTCCACAGATACAGGGTAACCTGGGTGCCACGCTCGAAGACGTAGCCTGGCTCTCCACTGGTTATGCCGTTGCGAACGTGATCATCCTGCCCATGTCGGGCTGGCTCGGCTCACGCTTCGGACGAAAAAATTACTTCTTATTCTCCATCATTATGTTCACCATTACCTCCTTTTTGTGTGGTAATGCAACAGGCCTCGATGAGCTGATCTTGTTCCGTATCCTGCAAGGTGTTGCAGGTGGTGGACTGATCTCTACAGCCCAGGCCATCTTAATTGAGACCTGGCCTCGGGAGGACATTGGTATTGCTACGGCGTTATTCGGACTGGGTGCTGTTGTTGGACCTACCGTAGGACCAACCATTGGTGGTTATATCCTTGATATCAGTACCTGGCCATGGATCTTCTACGTGAACATCCCGGTCGGGATTCTCGCCGCCTATCTCACCTATACCTTCGTGCGAAGTACGCCAAAAGATGGAAAAGGTATGCCGATCGACTGGTGGGGCATTATCCTGCTGGCTGTGTCTGTCGGAAGTTTACAAACGGTACTGGAGAAAGGTGAAAGTGAAGACTGGTTCTCAACCGGATACATCATTGTGTTAACTGTAATGTCTGTTGTAGGTGTTCTGCTATTCATTTGGCGCGAAACCACTACAGACCACCCGATCGTGAACTTTAAGATCATGCGTCACCGGAGTTTCTCTGTGGGTATGTTTACCTCCTTTATCCTGGGATTTGGACTATATGGTTCCGTATTCGTATTTCCGATTTTCTGTCAGAACCTACTGGGCTTTTCTCCACTACAAACCGGAGAGCTCTTATTCCCTGGTGGATTGTGTACCATTCTGATGATGCCGTTCATCGGGATCATGCTTAAGAAAGGTATTCCTGCGCAGTTTATGGCAACCATTGGGATGTTCATGTTCTACGTATTTTGTATGATGCTGAGCAAGTCAACCCTTCAATCGGGAACCGGCGATTTCTTTTTACCACTGGTGATCCGTGGTTTCGGTATGGCGCTACTGTTCGTACCACTTACCACACTTGCTATCCAGGACTTAAAAGGTGCAGAGATTGGACAGGGATCAGGTTTGAACAACATGAGTCGCCAACTGGGTGGTTCCTTTGGTATCGCTGCATTAACAACCTTAATCCACGTACGCCAGGGCTACCACAGAACAAACCTGCTGACGAATGTAAACGAATACAACCCGGCGTTCTCAGAACGCTTCGAGGGCTTCATTCATAACTTCATGGGTAAAGGATACGGCTATATGGATGCGAAAATGCTGGCTACAAAAGCACTTGAAGGTACCATTGTGAAGCAGACGTTGCTGCTTACCTATAATGATGCGTACTGGATTGCGGGCATGATCATGCTTTGCTCCATCCCACTGCTCTACCTGCAGAAATTTAAAAAGAATGCGAACATCCCCGTTGATGTTCACTAAGCATACAATGGTGTTAATGAAAAAAGAGATAAGGTAACCTTATCTCTTTTTTTTTTATTTCTTTTTATAAATGCGGATCGTCTTAATGTTTGAAGTGGTTAAGGTATCCCTGATGGTATTTATCAATAAGAGCGAATCTTTTGGCACCTTTGCAAAGGCAGCATCGTCGTTATCAAAGATCCTATTATCCACCACAATGAGATAATCCTCTTTAACGGCCTTGCTGATGAGCTTCTGCCGTGGAATGGTATACGCCTTTTTTACCGCAGGTCTTTGCTGCGCATGTACATAACTACTCGTCATAAAAAGAAATAACAGCAGTACTATTTTTTTCATGCCCAAAGATCTTTAAATTCTGTCAATTTACAAGTGTAATGCCCTGGCTAAATACACGGAAGTCCGCGAGCAAGTTGCATACTGACCTGCCCTTCAGCAGGACTTAAGCAGGGGTTTACCTGGCCATTGGCCTTGTCAACGGCTTGTGAAGGCCTTGCCAACACCTTGTTTGCACCTGACAAACCCCGAACCTGACCCCAGCGAAGCTGCAATTGGTATCCACTTAAACCAAAGAAAGATGGAATACAAGGACGAAATTTTACTTAAAATGAATGGGCTGGATAGCAAGGTTTGAGGCTGCGTACAGGAAATTTTAAGCAAAAAAAAGCCGCTGAAAACAGCGGCCTTTTTTTCCCAAAAAATTAACAATTAACACAATAAATCTGATGGTCTTGCGGACATCATAACTACTATTTGTTGTAAGATTTAATAACCTTGTGGTAGCAAGATAATAACTTTTAGTATTTCGTCAAAATTTTTGTTGAAGCATTTTAGGCGATTTTACCGTAAAATCCTTAGCTTAAGGGCTCTTAATGACCTAAAACTATGACCTATAAACCAAAAATCAGTGGACAAAAAGAAGCAATTTTTTCGAACGATGTCGTGTCCAGATTTGAACTTTATAACAGCTTATTCCTTACGCTTCCCTTTTACAAGATCAAAGATACCGGGACGCTATTGCCGCTGTTTATTAAACATTGCGAGGATGGTGTGAAGGAACACCAAAACCCTACTGAAATTATTAATGGCTTTTTCAAAAAGTTCAGCAAGACCGAAGATACCAAGGATGGTATCGATTTGCTGTTCCGATTTATTCAATACATTGAACGTCAGGTGGTATTATTTGATGCTGTGGAGGATGCCTCCTTTAATAAGCTGAATACGCCGGATGACCAAAGTTCCCTGCACTCCTACTTGTCTAAAGGTATAGACAACAGGTTGCTGCAAAATAAGGTAGAGTCGTTGATCGAAGAATTTTCATTGCGACTGGTATTGACCGCCCACCCTACCCAGTTCTATCCGGGCAGCGTGCTGTCCATCATCACCGATCTTACCTCCGCATTGAAGGTGAATGATATCTCCACCATCAATCAGTTGCTGCAGCAGCTGGGTAAGACGCCATTCTTTAACAAGAAGTCGCCTACACCGGTGGATGAGGCCCTGAGTTTGGCCTGGTTCATGGAAAATGTGTTCTACTTTGCCGCAGCTAATATTCAAAAGGATATCGATGAAACGCTGGCGGAGTTCAATATCCCTTCGAAGAAGGTGATTGAGCTGGGCTTCTGGCCTGGTGGCGACCGTGATGGAAACCCGAATGTACATGCAGACTCCACATTGCAGGTTTCCAAACTGCTTCGCCAAATACTCTTCCGTTGTTATTACCGGGATTTCAGGAATCTGAAGCGCCGCATTACCTTCCGCGGTGTAGAAGATACCATTGCCAGAATTCAGGATGTACTGTATAAAAATGCCTTCGATCCGAATATTGAAGCAGAGAACCTCAATGAAGATTTAATTGAGCAGTTGGAAGAGATCCGCAATACGCTGATTACCTCGCACGGTGGACTATTTGTAGATGTGGTAGATGACCTGATCCGCAAAGTAAATCTTTATGGTTGTCACTTCGCATCCCTGGATATCCGTCAGGATAGCCGTGTACTACGCAAAGCGTACACCTATTGCCTGGATCGCACTACAGAAGCTGATCCACTAACCGTAGACACCATCAGTACCATCGCCGAGATTAAACAGATCCAGCAGAGCAATGGAGAACTGGCCTGCCATCGTTTTATCATCAGCAACTGTCAGCGGGCGAGCGATATTCTGCAGCTTACAGACCTGTTCCTGTTTAATGNNCCTTGCCGTTGCAGGCGAGATCATGGAAACGCTATATACCCATCCCTTTTATAAGAAACACCTGGAGCGCCGCGGCAATAAACAGGATATCATGCTGGGCTTCTCAGACAGCACCAAAGATGGTGGTTACCTGATGGCGAACTGGTCGATCTTCAACGCCAAAGTTGCACTTACAGAAGTATCCAACAGACACAATATTCAATTGGCTTTCTTTGATGGCCGGGGTGGCCCGCCTGCAAGAGGTGGCGGTAAAACACACCGTTTTTATGCATCTATGGGTAAGGAAATTGCAAATAAAAATATTCAGCTTACCATTCAGGGACAAACCATCAGCTCTCAGTATGGTTCCATCCAAAGTGCAGAGTTTAACATTGAACAACTCATCAATGCAGGTATTTCTGCAGGCATCCGCGAGAAGCATAACATCCTGCTGGATCCCTTACACAAAGAAGTACTGGATACGATGGCCAGAGACAGCTATAATGCTTATGTTTCCTTGCGCCAGGATCCCCTATTTTTAAGCTATCTGGAGAAATTTTCGCCACTAACCCTATTGTCTAAAATCACCATCAGTTCAAGGCCTGTAAAACGTAATTCAGGCAAGAAACTGGAGTTGGAAGACTTGCGGGCCATCAGTTTTGTGACTTCATGGAGCCAGCTTAAACAGAACATTCCTGGATTTTACGGCATTGGTACAGCATTGAAGAATCAGGAAGACCAAGGCAACTGGGATAAAGTTCATAAGACCTATCAGGAGTCCGGTTACTTCAAAACGATCATCGAAAACTGTATGATGTCGATGAGTAAGACCGATTTCTCGATTACGGCGCACTTTGCAGAAGACCCCGAATTTGGCGGCTTCTGGAAAATGCTCCATGCAGAATACGAGCTTTCTAAAGCCATGTTATTAAAGCTTGCGGACCAGCAAGCCTTGATGGAAAACTATCCGGTAGAGAAGCGTTCTATTGCGGTCAGAGAGAAGATTGTACTGCCCTTGGTGCTCATCCAGCATTATGCGATGGCCATGCTTCAGCAGCAGCCAAACGAAGATGAGCAGCAATCTTACGAGAAGCTTGCCATCCGTACGGTTTACGGAATTGTAAATGCAGGGCGAAACCTGGCATAAGCTTCAATGCAAATAAAAAAAGAGCGGCGCTGATGATCAGCGCCGCTCTTTTTTTATAATCAATCAACCATTTTCATGGCGGTGTTTTGCTGGATTTAGTAAATCACTTTGCCAGTTGCGGTGATGATTGATGCAATACGTACTGCATCAAAAACACGCTCTTCAGTAGAACCTAGTGCAAGGATCGATTTCTCATGTGCATTAACACACATTTCGCAACCATTCACTGCGGAAACGGCAATACTCATCAACTCGAAAAATTCTTTTCCGGTAACCGGGCTGCTCATTAACTGCATACGGATACGTGCAGGGATCTGTGTATATTTTTCTTTTCCTGTAAAGTGACGGAAACGGTAGAATACGTTGTTTAAAGCCAATAGAGATGCACAACCAGCTGCTTCAGCAATTTCTTCTGCAGTAGCGCCTTTTTCTAAAGCTTGTTTCTCTAAAAAGCTGGTTAAAACCGCATTGTTGTTGTTTACCGCGATGCTTAAAGCAACTAAAGCACATTCTTTTTCTGATAAATAAGAAGAAGTAAGGGTGCTGGTAAAGTTTAATTTAAGGTCACGTACATATCTTGAATTGCCCTTTTCAAGCAAGTTTAAGCTTTCATTTCTGTAATCTGCGTCTAAGCCTACAATGGCTAGAACTTCCTGGATAACTTCTGTATTTGCGCTCATTATTTTTAAAAATTAGGGTATAAAAAATCCCTGCAAAATGCATTTACAGGGATAATATTTCGTTTTTAGATTAAACGGTTAGGGTTTCCTGACCTTTTTCCCAGTTACAAGGACAAAGTTCGTCAGTTTGTAAAGCATCAAGAACTCTTAATACTTCTTTAACGTTACGACCTACGCTTAAATCGTTAGCACTTACCCAACGGATGATACCTTGTGGGTCAATGATGAAAGTAGCACGATAAGCAATTCCTTCAACAGGCTCAAGGATGTCTAATGCTTTAGCTAAAGACTTAGAAGTATCTGCAAGCATTGGGAATTTTAAGCCACGAAGATCATCATGGTTATTTCTCCAAGCCAAGTGAACGTTTTCTGAGTCAGTTGAAGCACCGATTAGTTTGGTATCGCGGTCACGGAATTCGCTGTAGTTAGCGTTGAATTCTGCGATTTCTGTAGGACAAACAAAAGTAAAGTCTTTTGGCCACCAGAACATGCAAGTCCACTCGTTGTTATCATTGATAAAAGACTCTGAAGTGATGGTTTCAAATTCTTTACCTTTTTCAAGACTTACAACGGCAATTTTAGAGAATGAAGGAAATTGTTCACCTAAGTTGATCATAATTATATTGGTTTTTTTATGGTGCAAAGGTATGTCTCCGCGGCCTGAATAGCAACCCCAAAAGACTTGTTGTAGATCGTTATTCTCTATAGGGTTATAGAGAATAACTATAAACTTACAACCAGCAATTAGAGTTTAACTATTTTTCTTTTAGCGTAGTTTCAAAGAGTTTAAAGATCCTTTTGTACTCATCCGTCCAACTGCTTGGCGTTGTAAATGCATGATCTTCAACCGGGTACACAGCCAGCTCCCAATTGTTTTTACCCAGCTCAATAAGCTTTTGAGACAAGCGTACAATGTCCTGGAAATGCACATTTACGTCTACCATACCATGGCACATCAGTAAATTACCCTTTAATCCTGCGGCAAAATTAATTGGTGAACTGCGTTGGTAAGCAATTTCATCGTTGAAAGGTTCATTCAGGATATTTGCCGTATAACCTTGATTATAGTGTGCCCAATCCGTCACGGAACGCAGCCCTGCGCCGCTTTTGAAAACATCCGGTTCATTAAACAGTGCCATCAAGGTGATAAAGCCACCATAGGAGCCACCATAGATACCCACACGTTTTGGATCCACACCATATTTATCTACCAGCAGTTTAACGCCATCAACCTGATCAGTCAGGTCCTTACCGCCCATATGCCTGTAAATTCCGGTACGGTGATTTCTGCCGTAACCTGCACTTCCGTTGTAATCGATATCAATAACCGTGTAGCCATTATCTGCCAGCAGGTTGTGGAACATATATTCCCTGGAGTATTGGCTCCACCAGTAATGCACATTTTGAAGGTATCCCGCACCGTGTACAAACACGACCGCAGGGCTGTTTTTTACCGCGTTTTTGGCCGGATAAATTCTGGCGTACACATCATCACCATGGCGGTTCTTAAACGCAACCAGATCTGGCTTTCTCCAGGCATAAGATTTAAACTCCTCAGATCTGGACTCGGTAACTTGTACGGCCTTTGCACCAGGTTTATTTGGCTGGATATAAAGTTCCCAGGGCTTGTCCATGTAAGAATAGTTGATGGCAATCCATTTCTCATCTGGCGACATGGTGATCTGGTTACCGCCTTTCATGCTGGTGATCTGGGTGATTTTACCACCTGATACCGGCATGCTGTAGAAATGCGTGATTCCCGGATGTTCCATGTTGCCGCTGAAGTAAAAGGTCTTCTTGTCTTTGGATAAGTTTAGGTTCTGTACTTCCCATTTACCGTTGGTTAACTGCTTCCTGGTACCAGCATTTACATCGGCCACATAGAGGTGCGAGTAGCCTGTAGCTTCACTCTGGTAATAGATTTTATGTTGATCAATGAAGCCCACATTTGCGACATAAGAGCTAATGCCCGGGCCAGCAATCCACGCTTCATCACGCTGACGGTCCACTACACTGAAGCTGCCCTTTGCAGCATCAAGTTTTAAGATCCAGAGATCTTTGTTGTCCAGCGCTTTTGCGGTAAGCACAGCTGCAGTGGCATTGTCGTTCCAGATTACCGGGGTAAAACGAAGCTTGCGGTCTTCGTTCTTTTTCTTCCGCTCTTCCAACTGCTTTGGATAGTCTTTCACATAATCCGGCAGGTCTTTAATGCCTGCGATATTACTCACCGACACCTGGTAAGCGGTATCGCGCTGCTTGTCAAAGATGAAGAATTCATAGCTGGATGGTGTCTCTCCAACCTTGGTTCTGCCATTGATATCTTCTGTAAAGCCTGATTTTGTAACGTAGTTGGGGATAATGGTATTGGTATTGCCTTTCGCCAGGGTTACCAGCTGATAAGTAACAAAACGTCCGTCCGGACTAAGTGTAAGGCCTGTGATGGATTTATTTTCGAGGTAAACAGGCTTAAGCTCCCGGTTTGTTACTGCACGCGCTGGTCTTCTGTTGGCTGTGGCGGCATTGTCTTTCAACACTTCAAAAATCTGCTGTTGCTGGTTTTTCAACCAGGTTTCCTGTGGAGATGCCGCTGGCTTATTTCCTGCTGGCTTATTACCCGGTATGAAGTTCGTAAGCTGCGTTAATGCCTGTGTTTTGGGATTGAGCGTAAAGAAGTTTCCACCTTTTAGAAAGTAGATGGCTCCATTGATCAGGAAGCCTGGGTTACTTTCCCGATCCATGGTATTGGTTAAGCGGGTTTGCTTTTTGCTTTTAACATTCAGCAGATAGATGTCGCCTTCTTTTTCTGCTACGCCGAGGCTCCCATTCTGGTTGAAGGTGTACACCGGGCCGATAACCTTTTCAGTGGTGGAGTCCGGAGAAAGTTCAGGTTTGTTTTTCCCGGCTTGTACACGGAACAGTTGATCTTTAGGCTTCTGCTGCGGGTTCCAGTCAAAATACAATGTTTTACTATCGTCTGCCCAACGGTAGTTACTCGGTGCAACACCGATCCACTTCTGGTCGCGCATAATTTTCTCAACAGTAAGTGTACTGGATTGCTGTGCATGAACAGCGGCTGCAGAAAACAGCAGTAAAGCGGTAAAAATTCTTTTCATGAAAAATTTAGGATTTATATAGCTGTTGCAAGATAAAATAAAATGCGTTAGCTGTTTCGCCACAATCTCTTTACGGTAGGCCTTTCCGATGTTGGCTTATATAAATTATTTTTAGCTAACCAATATAACCCATCTCAGTAAGGATGATTGCCGACACGATCGCGCAGGCTGAAACACTGCAGAGTAATTAAACCGTATGGACGAACAGAAACTAAGAAGCCAGGGCTGGTTTGGCCGCAAAGGCAAGGATGGCTTTATTTATCGTGCCTGGATGCGAAAGCAAGGCATTGCGCCGCATGAATTTGATGGCCGGCCTATTATTGGCATTTGTAACACCTGGTCGGAACTTACGCCCTGCAACTCCCATTTCCGGGAACTTGCAGAACATGTGAAACGTGGCGTATACGAAGCCGGTGGTTTTCCTGTTGAATTTCCGGTGCTTTCTTTAGGAGAAACGCTGATGAAACCTACAGCGATGCTGTTTCGCAATCTGGCCTCCATGGATGTAGAGGAAGCGATACGGGCTAATCCCTTAGATGGTGTGGTGTTGCTTTGTGGTTGCGACAAAACCACACCATCGCTGGTGATGGGTGCTTGTAGTGTAGATCTGCCGACGATTGTGGTCTCAGGCGGACCTATGCTTACGGGCAGACACCGTGGTAAGTGCATCGGCACTTCAGACCTCTGGCGTTTTTCGGAGGCGCAGCGTGCCGGGCAGATGGATGATATGGAGATTTCACTGGCAGAAGCTGGCATGTGCCGCAGCGATGGCCATTGCGCTGTGATGGGCACGGCATCCACCATGGCCTGCATGGTAGAAGCCCTGGGCATTTCCTTACCGGGGAATGCAGCAATTCCGGCGCCCGATGCGGCAAGAAAGATCATTGCCCAACGCTCCGGTTCGGAGATTGTCAGGATGGTGAAAGCCGACCGCAAACTTTCGGATTTGCTTACACGGGAAGCATTTGAGAATGCCATTATGGTTAATGCCGCAATTGGTGGCTCAACGAACTTCGTTATACACCTGCTGGCTATTGCGGGTCGCATCGGTGTAGAATTGAGCATCGAAGATATTGACCGTTTTTCTGCCGACATCCCGCTGATTGCGAATCTGCAGCCTTCCGGCAGCTACTTCATGGAAGATTTGTATTACGCCGGCGGATTGCCCGCGATTATCAATAACCTGATGCCACGGCTCCATCAGGGTTGTCTGACGGCGAACGGGAACACGGTCGCAGAGAACTTCCGCGTTGCGGAATGTTACGACACGAACATCATTACCACCACGGACAAGCCTTTCAACACCATGTCTGGCATCGTTGCACTGAAAGGAAATCTTTGCGAACAGGGCGCTGTAATTAAGCCTTCTGCAGCTTCTGCGCAGCTGATGAAACATACCGGCAAAGCAGTGGTATTTGAAAATATAGAGGACTACAATGCACGCATTGATGATCCCTTGCTGGAAGTTGATGAAACAAGTTTACTGGTATTGAAAAACGTTGGTCCGAAAGGCTATCCAGGCATGCCAGAGGTTGGCAATATGGGCTTGCCGGCGAAGCTGCTGGCGAAAGGTGTAACGGACATGGTCCGGATTTCCGACGGCCGGATGAGCGGCACAGGTTTCGGTACCGTGGTACTACATGTTTCACCGGAAGCAGCAGATGGTGGCACGCTGGCCATTGTGCGCAATGGAGACGAGATTACATTAGATGTAAAAGGCAGGTTACTGCATCTGCATATATCAGACGAGGAAATTGCTGCACGCAAAAAAGAACTTCCGCCTGTGGCGGCAATTGCTTCCAGAGGCTATGTACGACTATATCAGGAGCATGTTCAAGGCGCCCATTTAGGCGCAGATCTGGATTTCCTTCGCGGTGGATCCGGAAGTGAAGTGACCCGTGATTCCCATTAAATTTTAGCATACAGGCATGATGATAATGCCCTAAATGATTTATTGAATATGAATTTTGACAAGAAAGTAGCTGTCGTTACCGGTGCCGGACAAGGCATTGGACTGGAAATTTGCAGGAAACTTTGCGCCGCAGGTGCAAGTGTGGTTCTGAATGATGTGGATACGCAACTCGCGGAACAGGCAGCTACAGCGTTACAGGCTACCGGTGCTGCCTGCATAGCCGTACCGGGAGATTCCAGTGACCTTCGTGTGATCCAACAACTCGTGGATACCGCCGTGTCGAGTTATGGAAAGCTGGATATTGCGATAGCGAATGCGGGCATAACACTGTTCGGGGATTTCTTTAGCTATACACCTGAAGCGTTTTCCAGGGTAATGCAGGTAAATTTAAACGGCACCTTCTTTCTGGCACAGGCCGCGGCAAAGCAGATGAAGGCGCAGGCATCCGGCGGCAGGCTGCTGTTCATGTCCTCGGTAACCGGGCATCAGGCACATCGGAATTTAGCGGCTTACGGCATGAGTAAAGCAGCGGTTGAAATGCTGGCGAGGAACCTGGTCATAGAGGTATCCGGATTTGGCATTACCGTGAATTGCATAGCGCCGGGTGCAACAGCAACCGAAAGGACCTTGGAAGACCCGGATTATGAGCAGACATGGGCCAGGATTACACCAACCGGTCGTGCGGGTACGGTACATGATGTTGCCAGCACGGCAATGTTTCTGGTTTCTGAAGAAGCTTCGCAAATCACCGGGCAAACGATTGTCGTAGATGGTGGTTGGAGCACAGTGAGTCCTGATCCTTATTAGGGTCTGGAGAATCTGTGGGCCTCCCCTTTTACTGAATAAGAAGGCTTAGTGCAGTAGTCGCGGTAACAACCCTGAAAGGTATTGCGAAATGATTGGGGTAAGCACGCTCGCAATACCATTAACAGGCACATTTGCATCCGCATCGTTTTCTCCACACGAGAAACCCGTTTGTGCAGTTTTATGACTTGCCGTATTGGAGCTGGAGGCAGCATGGAAAGCACCTGAATTCGAGCTGCATAACTGCAAAACCAGCATCACGCCCACTGCGCCTACCAGGCACAGCATGCTTAATCCCTTTGCAACTGTTCGCATCGTCTTCATGAGGATCAAAAATAATAAATTTCCTGAAACAAAAAATATTTTTTGCATATAAACCACTACTATCGAAGGCTTTCTATGCATCGGGAAAAACGATTACCTTAGCAAAGAATTATTTTTAAGGAGGTCAGCAGGAGTTTAACGCCTAAAAGGGCGATTGTATAAGCTGACACTGATCCCTTTAATGAAAAAAGCAATTTATATACAATGAAGAATTTTTTCTTATTAGTCCTGTTGTGCGCTTCGCTAAGTAGTTATGCCGCAAAGCCAAAGCACCAGTACGTACGCATCAGCACCGAAAAAGGTGATTGCATCATTATGCTGTACAATCAAACGCCATTACACCGCGACAACTTCCTGAAACTTGCAAAAGACAAGTTTTACAATGGAACCTTATTTCACCGGGTAATACAAAACTTCATGATTCAAGGCGGTGATCCGGAGTCCAGAAACGCGGTTAGTGGTGCAGCGCTTGGCGAAGGCGATGTGGGGTATCAGGTGCCGGCGGAGTTTAGAGACAGTCTCTTCCACAAGAAGGGTGTACTTGCGGCGGCAAGGGATAATAATCCAGAGAAAGCTTCCAGCGGTTGCCAGTTCTACATCGTTCAAGGCAAGACTTATACCGATGAACAGTTGGATGCCATTGAGACCAAGCGCCTGCAGTTTAAGCTGCCGGAAAGCCATCGGGCAGTGTATAAAACCTTAGGTGGTTCGCCGCACCTGGACCGCAACTATACCGCATTTGGTGAGGTGGTACAGGGATTGGCGCTCGTAGATAGCATTGCTGTCATGAAAACGGATGAAAAAGATCGTCCGGTTACGGATGTGAAAATGGATGTTAGCGTATTGAAACGCCGTCAGGCCCGCAAGCTGGAGAAGGCGCTTAAAGCAAGCAATCCATTGGTGATCAATAAAGAATTTTAACAACAAGAAACCATCACATGAAAATTATATCCTATAATGTAAACGGGATCCGCTCTGCTTCCACCAAAAACTTCTTTGGCTGGCTGCAGGCTACAGACGCGGACATGGTATGTTTGCAGGAAGTGAAGGCCATGCCGGAACAAATACCGGAAATTATCGCCTTAATTGAACAGCTGGGTTACCACCACTACTGGTTTCCAGCGGAGAAAAAAGGCTACAGCGGCGTCGCAATTTTCAGCCGGATTAAACCCCAGCATGTTGAGTATGGTTGCGGGGAAGAATGGATTGACCGTGAAGGACGCATTTTAAGAGCTGATTTTGAAGACTTCTCCCTGATGAGCCTGTACATGCCATCCGGATCCAGCGGCGACGAAAGACAGGTTAAAAAGTATGAATTCATGAAGTTCTTCGATGGCTACATTGATGAGTTAAGGAAAGCATACCCGAATTTGATCATTTCGGGGGATTACAACATCTGCCATACACCGATAGACATTCACAATCCAAAGTCTAATGCGAACTCCTCGGGCTTTTTGCCGGAAGAGCGTGAGTGGATGGATCTGTTTCTGAAACGTGGATTCATAGACACCTTCAGGCATTTCACCAAGGATCCGCATCATTACACCTGGTGGAGCTTCCGCGCGGGTTCACGAGGCAAGAACCTGGGCTGGCGTATTGATTACCACCTGGCTACAGAACCAATGCTACCGCGGCTAAAAAAAGTAAGCATTCTGCCGGATGCGATTCATTCTGATCACTGTCCGGTATTATTAGAACTCAACATCTAAAAGACCATTAAACTTCAGGCAGGCGGAAGTCATACAGCTTGCCTGGAGTTATACATAGATCGAGCTTCAAATCGTGCTCATTCACATCTTCGATGTCTTCTGAAACATCAAAAAAGGAAATTCCAACTTTCAGGGTGTCCATATCCTGAAGAAAGCGATCGTAAAAACCCTTTCCATAACCTGCACGGTAGCCCCTTTTGTCGAAANNGGCAATAAAACCATATCTATGTCGCCCTTATGTTCTTCGCCATGCTGTGGCTCGAGGATGTTGAAGGCATTTTTTTGTAAGGCTTTATGATCGCCCAGTACATGGTGCGTCATTAGAAAAGTACTGAAATCTGATCTTGGAACAATAATCTTGATGTCGGGGTAATGTTCACGAAGCCATTCTATGAGCAGGAAGGTATCGGGTTCATTTTTTTCCTGTATCGGGAGGAAGGTATGCAGCACCTTCACACCGTTGAAGTTAAGCTGGGTAAACTGCTCCAGCAGTTGTCTGGACAGGGACTGAACGGCGTCAGGATCAAGCTGCGCCCGCAACAGATTGGCTTGTTTCCGGAGTGCTGATTTTTTCATGTACAATTATATACAAAAAAAGATGGCTTCGGGAACCACTCCGAAGCCACAATCAACCTAAACCTAAAACTAAACTATGAAAAATCTTTATTTTACTCTTTCTATGTAATCACCGGTACGTGTATCAACTTTAACTTTATCGCCCTGATTGATAAACATCGGCACTTTTATTTCTACACCTGTTTCAACAGTTGCATATTTTAATGCGTTTGTTGAAGTATCGCCTTTTACAGCAGGCTCTGTGTAAGTGATTTCCAATTCCACATGTGAAGGTGTTTGCGCCATGATCGGCTCCTCACTTTCAAAGGCAATGATCACATTCATACCTTCTTTAAGGAATTTAACAGCGTCTCCAAAAAGGATCTTCGGGATGTTAAACTGCTCGAAAGAATTGTTGTCCATCACCACAAGGAAATCTCCATCCTCATATAGGTACTGATAATCGCTGGTTTCAACACGACAGATGGTTACCTCTTCATCTGTACGAAATCTGTATTCAACCAGTTTTCCTGTTTTGACATTTCTCATTCTGGCCTGGTAAAAAGCTCTAAGGTTTCCGGGTGTGCGGTGAAGAAACTCTTCTACCTGTACGAGGTCACCATTAAAACGAAGAATATTACCACTTTTTACTTCTGATGCTTTTGCCATTGTACTAAAAATCAACCTTATATTGTCGGCCCTATTTGGTGCCGCAAAGGTAAAAGTAAATTACTTACAAAACAATAGTAAATATAAATATTTTAATTAACCAATTATTTCTCGCTTTTTCCCGAAAAACTATACACAAATATAAACTTGTTTACTTATAATCAGTAACTTCTAGTACGTGGTTACAAAATAAGTATTCATTTGGTTGATTGGAACAGACAATAACCAGGCGGTTATCGGCAAATTGTTCGATCAATTGCTGGTACCAGGCGATGCCTTGAACGTCAAGATTGGAAGTCGGCTCGTCTAAACACAGCATCGGTGTATTGGAACAACAAGCCAGAATAAGCTTGGTGCGTTGTTTCATACCGGAAGAGAAGTATTTGAGGGGTTTGTCCTGCGACTTTTTAAGTCCCAGCAAGGTCAGGATCTCCGATTGTTGGATGTTTGGGTGGACCTGTTTGAATTTAAAGTGAAAATCGATGGTTTCCTGCAGCGTGAACTCTTCGATGAGGTCCAGGTATGGTGCAGCAAAGCTGAGGTGTTTGTAGACTTCGTCTACGGGTATATTGCTGCCATCTGATGCAGTGTAGCTAATCTCCCCTTCGGATGGGGCCAGATTGCCAAGCAAAAGGCTTAGAAGCGTTGATTTGCCGGAGCCATTGGGTCCGAGTACTGCATAACGCTCGGGCGCTTCAAACAGGTAGCTTACATGTCTGTAAATCCATTCCTGATTGAAGCGACGTCCTGCGTCTTTGAGTTCGATCCGCATGTAACCCTAAGGTTAGTTTCCCGAACCATAACCCTTCATCACACCCCGGTTAGAGTTTCTGATGAAATCTACAATTTCGTCTCTGATCTCTGTAGGCTTAAATTCCGTCTCGATCATATCAAGAGCTTTGGTAACGTTATTATGGCGCACAAACAGCACACGGTAAATTTCCTGTATTTCGTCGATCTGCTCGGAAGAGAAACCTCTTCTACGTAATCCTACAGAATTGATACCGGCATAAGAAAGCGGCTCACGCGCAGCTTTAACGTATGGCGGAACATCTTTACGAACCAGTGATCCACCGGTTACAAAAGCGTGTGACCCTACTTTAACGAACTGATTGATGGCAACCAATCCGGCAAGCACCACATAATCACCAATGGTGATGTGGCCTGCAAGGGTGGTGCTGTTGGAAAAGATACAGTGATTGCCGACCTGACAATCGTGTGCGATATGCGAGTATGCCTGGATCAGGCAGTTGCTTCCCACAACCGTCTTCCATTTATCTTTAGTGCCCCGATTGATCGTTACGCACTCCCTAATGGTTGTATTATCTCCGATTTCTGCGGTAGTCACCTCACCGGCGAACTTCAGATCCTGCGGAATACCAGATATTACCGAGCCGGGAAAGATCCGGCAGTTTTTACCAATACGCGCACCATCCATGATGACCACATTCGAACCTACCCAGGTTCCTTCACCAATTTCGACGTCTTTATGTATCACGGCGAAAGGTTCGATCACCACATTATCGGCTATTTTAGCCTGTGGATGTATATATGCTAGTGGTTGTATCATGTTGTTGGCTGTGTTTCTTTTACTTTACTGATCTGTGCCATCATTTCTGCTTCTACCACAACCTTCTCGCCTACCATTCCTACACCTTTCATCTGGGCAATGCCACGTCTGATTGGCTCCATCAGATCACAACGGAACACGATGGTGTCGCCAGGCAACACCTGTGCACGGAATCGTACGTTGTCGATTTTCAGGAAGTAAGTAAGGTAATTTCTTGGATCAGGCACGGTGCTCAGAACCAGAATACCTCCGGTTTGGGCCATCGCCTCAATCTGAATCACACCAGGCATTACTGGTGCACCTGGAAAGTGTCCTTTGAAGAACTCTTCGTTCATGGTTACGTTTTTAACGCCCACAACGTGAGTTTTGGATAGTTCAAGGATCTTATCAATAAACAGGAATGGTTGTCTGTGTGGTAAAATGTCCATGATCTGAACCACGTCATATAGTGGTTTAGCACCCGGATCGTATGTATGTTGTACTTTTTTGTTTCTTTCTTTTTTAATTGCTGCTTTGATTTTCTTCGCAAATGCAACGTTAGCCGCGTGCCCAGGTCTTGCAGCCATGATATGGCCTTTTAAATGCACACCAACAAGCGCCAGGTCTCCGATCATGTCCAGCAGTTTATGTCTTGCAGGCTCATTCTGGTAACGCAGTTCCATATTGTTCAGGATGCCTTGTGGCGCAACTTTAATCTCATTGCGGTTAAACAGCTTAGCCAGGTGGTCAAGCTCTTCTGAGGTAACCTCTTTATCAACGATCACAATCGCATTGTTCAGGTCACCACCTTTGATCAGGTTATGGTTTAACTGATACTCCAATTCGTGCAGGAAGCAGAAAGTACGGCAGGAAGCGATATCTTTCTTGAACTCAGCAATGCTGGAAATGCCCGCATGCTGGCTACCCAAAACTGGTGAGTTATAGTCGATCATGCAGGTAAAACGGTAGTCATCCAATGGCATGGCTACGATCTCCACTTTACGATCAGGTTCTGTATAAGTGATGTTGTGTGGGATTTGAAAGTATTCTCTGTCTTTGTCTTGCAAAAGTGTCCCTACACTTTCCAGAGCTTCCACAAACTGGATTGCACTACCATCCATGATCGGCACTTCTGGTCCATCAACTTTCATTAAAACGTTATCCAGATCCATACCAACAAGCGATGCCATTACATGCTCCACGGTGCTGATGCTTGCGCCATTTTGGGTTAATGTTGTACCACGTGCAGTGTCGGTCACGTAATCACAATCTGCCTCAATAATTGGCTGTTCAGGCAAATCAATACGTTGAAATTTGAACCCATGATTTTCTGGTGCAGGACTAAAAGTTAAAGTCACATTCGCTCCGGTATGTAAACCGACCCCTGTTACGGAGATTTCGCCTTTAATGGTCTTCTGTTTTACGTTCATTATGAAGTCTGTGTTGTGTTACTTTGATCTAATAAAGCTGTTAGTTCGGCTATTTTAGCCTCTAATTTTGAGATGCGCTTTTCGACACTTGGTAATTGTTTAAATATCACAGAGGCCCTCATCCAGTCGCGCAGTGGTTGCGCCGGACTACCATGCCATTGTTTGTTTTCTTCTACGGTATTGAAGTTGATGCCCGCTTGTGCACCAATTTGGGTGCCTTTTGCAAGGCTTAAGTGGCCGGCAATGCCAACCTGACCCCCAATTACGGAATTACCGCCAAGCTTGGTGCTTCCAGAAATACCTGACTGTGCGGCTACAACGGTATGAGATCCTACATCAACATTGTGTGCAATCTGGATCAGGTTATCCAGTTTTACGCCCTTGCGGATAAAGGTAGAGCCCATGGTAGCACGGTCTATTGAAGTATTAGCACCGATCTCCACGTCATCTTCAATAACGACATTTCCGATCTGCGGGATCTTTGAGTAGGTACCGTCACCCTGGGGGGCGAAACCAAAGCCATCACTGCCAATAACGGTATTGGAGTGAATGATTACACGATTGCCAATGGCAGAGCGATTATAGATCTTTACACCCGGCTGGATCAGACATTTCTCGCCAATAACGGCTTCTGCGCCAATAAATACTTGTGCATTGATTTTGGTGTTATCACCGATAACAACATGTTCAGAAATGTAAGAGAAAGCGCCAATGAAAACGTTTTTACCCAGCTTGGCACTTGGGTGCACAAAGCTGGGTTGCTCAATACCAGACTTCTCATCGGGCATATTCAACATTTCATTATATTTTTCCAATAGAATGGAAAAGGCACTATATGGGTCAGAAACCTTAATTAGAGTTGCTTGAACAGGCTGAGCAGGTGTAAAGTCAGCCCCTACAATTACAATGGAAGCCTTAGATCCGTACAGAAAACTCTCATACTTTGGATTTGATAAGAAACACAGCGAACCGGCCTTACTATCCTCAATCTTCGAAAGTTCTCCTACAAGAACATTTTCATCCCCCTCAACGGTTCCATTTAAAAGTTCGCTTATCTGCCGGGCAGTAAATTGCATTTTACAAAGTTAGATGTTAAATTGATATGAACAAATTACCCCTTCTGGTATTTGTTAGCCTTCCTATAGACTAATGACGGAATAAAATGGTTACTTATTTGTTAAAATTTCTTAAATAATCCTCGGGTAGCACAAAATGTGCTTCGTCACTGTTCTATCCAATGATTCGAGGTTAGATAGATCAGATGCCTTAGCTATATCAATTATCGTACTGTTTTTTAGCAGGATGTTGATGTTGCCCGTCCCGGCATTATACGCCCGGTTCATAATTGCTGCGGTAAAGACGAAATAGCTGCTTTCCGCTTTACTAATGTGGTAAACTGCAGCAGTCGTGTCTTTTAACAAATTGATGCGTTCCGCATCTGGTTCATCATTGCTAATCTCAATCCGGTAAAGGTTCCTTGCTGTAAGCATTTTGCAGAGTTCGGAAAGAATATGATCCGGGTGACTCACCCATACCTTTATGGAGGTAAAGATATCCTGATCATCCAGCGTGGTAAACTGCGCCAGGTGTAAAGGCTCCGAGAAAAACGCTGCTTCGGAAACATTATTCACCAGGAAGTGCTTTAATGCCGGGGAGGCAAAAAGATCTGCGCCAGCTGCTGCAAGTTCACGGGCTCGCTCCAGGATTTTCACCAACAGCTGCTCTGCAGCAATTACCGTTTTATGCAGGTACACCTGCCAGTACATCAAACGTCTTGAAATCAGGAAATTTTCAATGGAGTAGATCCCCTTTTCTTCAATAACCAACTCGCCATTACTTACATTGAACATCTTAATGATGCGATCGAAGCTGATCACCCCTTCCGAAACGCCGGTAAAAAAGCTGTCCCGGTTCAGGTAATCCATGCGGTCTAAATCCAGCTGTCCGGAGATGAGCTGATGCAGAAACATCTTGTGGTAATCGCCTGTAAAAATCCGGATGGCCAGGCTTAGTTTTCCCTCAAATTCCTCATTCAGCCGCTGCATGATCAGCATGGAGATGTCTTCATGTTTGATACCATTCACGAGTGAATGTTCCAGTGCATGAGAAAAAGGTCCGTGTCCAATGTCATGCAGTAAAATGGCAATGGTAGCAGCCTCCTCTTCCTCTACGGTCACTTCATGGCCTTTGTCGCGCAACACCTTTATGGCCAGGCTCATCAGGTGCATGGCGCCAAGCGCATGGTGAAAGCGGGTATGCAAAGCACCAGGATACACCAGGTGGGTCATGCCCAACTGTTTGATGTATCTCAAACGCTGAAAATACGGGTGTGAAATGAGATCAAAGAGTAAGGCAGAGGGTATATTGATAAATCCGTAAACCGGATCATTTATGATTTTCTTCTTGTTCAATATGGGTCATATCGTTTATCCGGTACAAAAATTGCTAATTTTATCCATAGTTTGGAAAGAGTAGGTTCTTTTTGAATACTAATTAGATAAATAATGCAGGAAACTAAGATTCTATGGGCCGATGATGAGATTGATTTACTAAAACCACATATCTTACTGCTAAACGAAAAGGGTTACGATGTAACGACTTTTACCAATGGTAATGATGCCCTTGAAGCGTTTGGTAAAGAACATTTCGATCTCGTATTTCTTGATGAAAACATGCCAGGTCTCAGCGGAATTGAAACGCTTTCCGCTATAAAAAATATAAAGAGTGATGTGCCGGTGGTGCTGATCACCAAAAGTGAAGAAGAAAACTTGATGGAAGATGCGATCGGTTCTAAAATCGACGACTATCTGATCAAGCCTGTTAACCCTAAACAGGTGCTTTTAACCATAAAAAAGATTATCGACAACAAGCGCCTGGTAAGTGAGAAGACTTCCATGGCCTACCAGCAAGACTTCAGGCGACTTGGTATGACCCTGAATGACAAGCTGAGCTACGAGGAATGGGTTGACGTATATAAAAAGTTGGTGTTCTGGGAATTGGAGTTGGAGAAACTGGACGACCCGCAGATGCATGAGATTCTGACGATGCAGAAATCCGAAGCCAACATGCAATTCTCTAAGTTCATTGAAGACAATTATTTGGGCTGGGTTAATGGCAAGGAGAAAGCACCCTTGTTGTCTAATGAGCTGCTGAAGAAAAAGGTTTTTCCATTGATTAATGCTAACACGCCTGTTTTCTTTATTCTGATCGATAACCTGCGGTATGATCAATGGAAAATCATCAATCCACTGATTACGGAATATTTCCGAATGGAAGAGGAAGATACTTATTCCAGTATTCTGCCGACGGCTACCCAATATGCGAGGAATGCCATCTTCTCCGGGCTAATGCCTTTGGAGATGGAGAAGCGTTTCCCTTCAATGTGGCAGAATGACGATGATGATGGCGGTAAAAACCTTCATGAAGCGGCATTTCTGGAAGATCAGATTAAAAGAAGCTTGCGCAAAGACTGCAAATTCAGCTACAACAAGATTCTGACTTACGATGATGGTAAAGCGTTAACAGAACAGGTGAATAACCTGATGCAAAATGAGTTTAATGCCATCGTTTACAACTTTGTTGACATGCTTTCGCATGCCCGTACCGACATGCAGATGATCCGGGAGCTTGCAAACGATGATGCGGCTTATCGTTCTTTAACCATGTCCTGGTTTGAGCACTCGCCATTGCTCGACTTGCTGAAAAAGATTTCACAGAAACCAGTGAAGCTGGTGATTACGACCGATCATGGTACCATCCGGGTGAAACATCCAAGTAAAGTTATTGGAGATCGGAATACCAATACCAACCTGCGCTACAAGCAAGGTAGGAACCTCAATTACAATGCTAAAGAAGTGTTCCTGATTAAAAATCCGCATGAAGCACAGTTGCCGAAGATCAACATCAGCTCTAATTATATCTTTGCGAAGGAAGACCGCTACTTTGTTTACCAAAACAACTACAACCAGTTTGTAAATTATTACAACGAGACTTTCCAGCATGGAGGCATCTCCCTGGAAGAAATGGTAATTCCGGTAGCGACATACAGTTCACGATAAATGAATATTCAAATAAATAGTCAGGAGGATCTTAAATCTGCTGCAATCCAACTATTGGAGTTTGCGGCCGAGGAAAAGATCTTTCTGTTTGAAGGCGATATGGGCGCCGGCAAAACCACCTTCATAAAGGTGATTTGCGAAGTCTTGGGTGTTGAAGATCTGGTATCCAGTCCAACATTCTCCATTGTTAATGAGTATCTGGCTAAGGAAGACAAGATCTATCATTTTGATTTCTACCGGATCAAAGATTTACAGGAAGCTTATGATATTGGTTACGAGGAGTACTTTTATTCTGGTGATCGTTGCCTGATAGAATGGCCCGAGCGTATTGCGCTGTTGATTCCTGAACACCATGTTAAGGTCGACATTCAGGTTACCGGTCCTGAACAGCGGCTGATCTCATTTTCAAAAACTTAAAGCCTTATTGCTTATCTTTATTATTTCAGAACTTAATAAATTAAAATGGCTACTTGTCTAAGAGAAGAAATGGCCTCTATTGCACAGCAAGGATTGATACAGCCTAAGGAAACCTTGTCGGAGATAAAAGAGAAGAACAATAGTCTTTACATTGGTATACCGAAGGAGATCTCTTTCCAGGAGAATCGGATTGCCTTGACCCCACTTTCGGTGGCATTGCTGGTAAACCATGGTCACAAGGTGGTGCTGGAAAGTGGTGCCGGTGTCGGGGCTAACTTTTCCGATCATGATTATGCCGAGCAGGGTGCCATCATTACGTTCAATAAGAAGGAAGTTTTTGATGCCGATATCCTGGTGAAGATTGCCCCGCCAACCTTTGAGGAAATCGCCATGATGCATAAAGGGCAGACATTGATCTCTGCACTTCAGATGGGCTCCATCAAACTGGATTACCTGAAAGCGCTTTTAGACAAGAAAATTAATGCTTTAAGCTTCGAGCATTTACGCGATGAGGGCAACAGCTTAAGCGTAGTCCGTGCCATGAGCGAGATTGTTGGTTCGACTTCCATCTTCATTGCTGCAGAGTACCTGAGCAACGTTACTGGCGGGAAAGGTTTGATGCTAGGTGGATTCACCGGTGTACCACCAACGGAGATCGTTATCCTTGGTGCGGGAACTGTGGGTGAATATGCCGCGAGAACTGCCCTTTCGCTGGGCGCCGAAGTGAAGGTATTCGACAGCTCGATTTATCGCCTGCGGCGGTTGCAAAACAACCTGCACGACCGGGTTTATACCTCCGTTATGCAACCTATTGTGTTGAACAAGGCCATTACCACCTGCGATGTGGTTATCGGTGCCATACGTGCTACAAATGGACGCAGTCCTTGCATTGTTACCGAAGAGACCGTGAGCAAGATGAAGCCTGATTCTGTGGTGATCGACGTGAGCATTGATCAGGGCGGCTGTTTTGAAACTTCCGAAGTCACCAATCATAAAGATCCCGTGTTCCGGAAATATGACGTGATCCATTATTGTGTACCCAATATTGCTTCAAGGGTGCCCCGTACGGCCTCTTATGCACTGACCAATATTTTCACGCCTATTCTGGTAGATATTGGAGAGATGGGTGGAATGGTGAACCTGGCCTGGAGCAAACCGGGCATCCGTCAGGCCTTGTATATCTATCAGGGGCACCTAACGAATAAAGACCTTTCCAACAAGTTCAACCTGCCGTATAAAGACATTGAATTGTTAGTGGTTTCCAACCGTTAAAGGCACATGAGATATCTTTTAGCTTTTTTATTCTTCTTTCAGGTATCAGCGCTTTGCGCACAGCAAAACCCTTACGGACTTAAGATCATCAACAGCCAGAAGGAATACAGGGCCTCGGTTGCAAAGCAACCGGAGAAAGCTTTGGTCGACATTCAAAAAGCTGTTCCCGGCGTGGTACTGGATATCCGCTATGCCACTAAAAACAACTTCATGAAGCAGGTGATGTATCCTTCAGCACGTGCTTTTGCAAGAAAGCCGGTAGTAGCACAGCTGAAGAAAATACAAGCCGCGCTGAAGAAAAAGGGCTATGGTCTGAAGATTTACGATGCTTACAGGCCTTATNNAGTGGCGTTTTACCAGAAAGCGTCTGATAAGAACTTTGTGGCACATCCAAAGAGCGGCTCCAGGCACAACCGTGGCTGTGCGGTAGATCTGTCCATCATTGACCTGAAAACAGGCAAGGATGTACCAATGCCAACGCCGTACGACAGCTTCAGCAAGGCCGCAGCCGCTGATTACCAGGATTTATCACCTGCGATAAAGAAAAACCGGGATTTCCTGATCAGCGTCATGGAAAAACATGGTTTCCGGGTCATGTACAATGAATGGTGGCACTATGATTTTCAAGGCTGGGAACAGTATGAGCTGATGGATATTCCCTTTCAAAAACTTTAACCGGCTCCACACACTTCCCTAGGTGCTCCGACAATGATTTTGCTGAATTAGTTTTCCTGCATAAGTGTCCGCCAGATTACATCATGGATTTCCGTTGCCTTGAGCTTAGCCGCAGGTTGCGCTTGATTGGTAATCAGAACCGGATAAAACGCTTCGGGGACATTGATGCTGCCATGAGAACCTTTGATCAGCGTAGCATCCAGCGGCACCACATCCATCACATACCGGAACCCAGCTCTCTTTTGCAGTAACTTATATGCTGCGCGCGCTTTGGAGCTCATAAACATCTCCACGGGGTCATATCCAGGCTTCTTGTGGATGTCTACACAACGTGCGTAGTCTGGTGCTTTTGCATCATCCAGCCAGAAATAATACGTAAACCAGCTATCGGCTTCAGCAATCAACACCAGGTCTCCTGCCCTTTCGTGTGCAATTCCATGTGCCGCTTTACCGCTTTCGTCCAAAATTGAAGCAATACCACTTGTACTTGCCAGCAAATCCTTTACTTGCTTTGTAACTGATGGATCATTGATATACACGTGTGCAACCTGATGATCAGCCACGACAAAAGCCTTAGATGCACCGGCATCAAGCAGCTCTAAACCACGCTCCACACGTACCTGCAACAGGCCCTGTTCGCGCAGTAGCCGGTTCAGGTGAATTGGCCTGTTAACCGGCACGATGCCGTATTCAGAAAGGATGATTACACTTGCGCCCTTTCGCTCGTAATGGTTCACCAGATCCCGCACTAAGCCGTCAACTTCCTGAAGGTCCTTACCAATCCTGGAGAAATCATGGCCGAACTTCTGCAGGCAATAATCCAGATGCGGCAGATAGATCAGCGTTAATGTAGGGTCATACAACTCATCTGTACGCATCGAAGCTTTGGCTATCCATGCACTGGATTTAATGTCCGCTCCGGGCCCCCAATAGTGGAATAACGGGAACNNACGGGAACTGTCCGAGTTCCTGCTGCAGGACGTCACGCAGATCTGCCGGTTCAGAATAGCAGTCTGGTATCTTTCTCCCATCAGCGAGGTAGTTTGGTCTTGGCGTTACAGAATAATCCGCATTGGAATACATGTTGTACCACCAGAACATGTTTGCACAGGTAAAACCGGGATCTATGGCTTTCGCCTTATCCCATATTTTCGGTTGCTGGACCAGCTTGTTCGACTGCTTCCAGAACTTCACTTCAGCATCTGTGCGATCGTACCAGCCGTTTCCTACAATCCCATGGGCTGTTGATTCCTGACCAGTAAGGTAGGTGGATTGCACCGCCGTGGTTACGGCTGGCAGCATGGGTTTAATATGGCTTATATGATGTGTTTTCAGGTATTGTTGAATGAATGGCGTATGTTCACCAATCAGATTTGAAGACAATCCAACAACATCAATAACTACAGTTTTCTTCATTTTATCGTATGATTGATCACCCAATCCAGTTCGTTGATGATGGATTGCGCAATGGGTATTTTCAGCCCCTCTGGCAGCACCTCCCAGGTATAGGTTTCTACTTCCAGGTGAGTGGTAAAGGGATCTTGTTTTTGAATTGCTAATACTTGGAGGATATCTTCACGGGTGGAGTAAAGCTGTCCGATCCGATCCGTTGAAACCGGAACATGGAAATGGGCGCGCCATTCTGCTGCGGATGCTACATGAACATCAGCAATGGCTCCATCCAGGTCGGGATAGCGGGTTAACTTGCCCGCAGCATCCTTGGCAACCACCTGATGGAGATAAGTAGGCTCATTAAATTGCTTGAAATCGTTGAGAATTGCTTGGTTATGTGCTTCACCGCTTTGATTTGCCGCATCAGCATGCGTTGCATCATTGAACTTTCCTTTCAAAGCGGCACTGATCTGAATCTTGCCAACCTTTAACCCTTTCGTTTTTAACCGCTGCAGCACCGCTGCATGATCTTCATAACCGATAGAGAAATGACAAACGTCATAACACAGACACAGATGCTGTTTAATCAAGCTTTCTGCCTGCTGATTGCTCAGGCTAAAGGCTTCTGCAATCGCTGGTATCCCGATCCGCAGCAGGTCCTGCTCGTACCAGCTGATGTACTCCGGTCCTGATTCAATAATCCCATCCGGCTCTGGCTCCAAATCCAGGTGGATCAGCTTACCGGTATCCTGATGAATGGAGATCAACGCTTTAACAACTTCCAGGATGTTTATCGTTGCCCTTTTCACGGCATCATCCAGCGCTTCCGTTGTACTGAACCAATGTCGGTAGCTTAAGGGCGAAGTTGAAATGCCGCCTTCCATACCCTCAGGTAACAGGGCGGCCAATAGATGTGCTAAGCGGATGGTATAATCTTTTCGTGCGGCTGTAGTCCAGTCGGGGCTATGTACATCGGCTTTAACCACGGTATGATGGAATTCACCATAAGGAAAGCCATTCATGGTAAACACATAGGCCTGATGCGCCTGCAGCCAGTGTTTAAACTCCGACAGTGCCGATGGATTCACAAGTTCCAGGCTTGCCGCATTGGAGAGCCTCAAGCCGATGCCCATTTGTTCATCTGGCGACACTGCGGCTTTAATTTCCGGAAAATGTGTTTTTAGGTTCTCGAAATCTGCCCTCCAGTCTTTTCCGGCGTGAATGTTTGTACAATAGGTTAAATGCCCTAGTTTGGTCTTCATCAATGAAAAGTATTCGTTTTATACTGGAACATTTTGAACTGCAGAATATATTGACTGGCTTGCAACAGCGTATGCGGATCCATCTCACTCACCTCGAATCCAACACCAATATCGCGAAGTAAGGTGATGCATAACCTCCCTCCAAGATGTTCCCGGAATTCCTGTAAGCCCTCCAAAATGGGTGCTTTAAGATCGGTAATTCGGATAAGCGGATGGGTGATATCAAAGAACATGGACAGCAAGTTCAAGATTCGTTGTAGTTTTTCTTCCGACAGCACACCTGCATGTAGGGAATAGGTACTATCCAGGGCCATACCCATTGCCACCGCTTCGCCATGTGTAATGCTAAAGTGGCTAAGCTGTTCCAGCTTGTGTGCCGACCAATGCCCAAAATCAAGTGGCCTTGAAGAACCTAATTCAAAAGGATCTGCCCCGGCAATATGCTCCATATGGAGCTGCGCGCAGCGCTTGATGAGGTAATCCATATGATCTGGATCGCGATTCAGCAGCAATTGCGCATGCTCCTCCATCCAATAGAAGAAATCCGCATCCTTAATCAATGCGACCTTTATCGCCTCTGCAATACCAGAGCGGAAGTCGCGGTTATTCAGCGTCAGCAGGAACTGCTTGTCATTAAATACGGCCGCAGGTGGCGCAAAAGTCCCGAGAAAGTTCTTCTTGCCCTTGTAGTTTATACCATTTTTAACGCCTATGCCCGAGTCGTTCTGTGAAAGCACCGTCGTCGGGATACGGATGTGCCGTATGCCACGGTGTGCCACTGCAGCAGCGTAGCCGACCAGGTCCAGCACCGCCCCGCCGCCAACGGCTGCGATATAGCTGTGGCGGTCGATACCTTCGGTATTTACAGCATCAATAATACGCTCTAAAACCTTAGGGTCATTCTTGGCGGCCTCACCCCCGGGTACAACCACAAAGGATGTTACCAGCTGCACCTCCTGATGGACCTGGAAATAAGCAGTAATCGCTGTTTCAAGCGCGGGATTAACGTCAAGCAGACCTGCATCCAGCACAAAGAGGATCTTTTTTTCCGGGGCTGGGGAATGTAATTTAAAGAAGTTCGCCAGTGTAAGGTTATCCGTATCAAACAGCGACGCTGTAAAATATACCTTGTATTCGAATTGTATGCGGAAAGATTGTTCTAGATAATTCATGATAAAGGGTACTAAGTGACCGCAAAAGATTTGCTCAGCCACATGGAGAGTGGTAATAGAATAACGATGAATAAGGCCAGCTGCCAGATGCCAAAGGCTCCGGCCCAAGAGGCATTGAGTAAGATCAAAGCAATGACCCCTGCTTTAACCGCTTTGCCGATATTCTCTGCGCTGGGTAGCTTAAAGGCCACTAACAATGGCTTGAAGATCATCAGCATAAAAGGAATAAGGAAAATCAGCGTAAGCTCAATATTTTGCATGGAAGCAGAAACCGCGAGGATACTGATGATCACCACGGCATATAATACCGCCGCAATCCGCAGCATTTTTCGATTTCCTCCATGCACCTCGCCCCTGCTGATGATGGTTATGGAAGCGATGTAAATCAGCGGAATAAGCCCTAAAAACCACCAGTTTTCAATTTCATGGGTTAGGATACTCATGCCCAGCATTAAGTTCAGGCCCCTGCATAGCCCCATATTTATCGGCCCCCACACGGTATAATGTTTTGCCCAGCGATTATAGGTCAGACAGGCCAGGACGATCAATATGGCAATCACCAGCGATTCTGTCTGAAAGAGCGCTGCAGCGCCAACACCAATCCCGAAAAATAGCGTTCCAAAAGCAGTTGCTTCGGCCAGGGAGATCATGCCACTAGGAATGAGACGTTCCGGCCGTTCAATGGCATCTAAGCCCGCATCGAAAACATCATTGAAGATGATGCCGCCGCTATAGAGTCCAATGGTGGAAATACACAGCAAGAGCACTGGTAAATAATCTTCCGAGCTGGTGAAATAGCCCGAAATGGCAATTCCGGCAAGCACGTCGGCTACTGCCGTAACAACGTTTGCCAGTCGCATTAACCTGATAAATCCCATTGCTTTCGTCATAGCTGTTAGGTTATGATGATGTTGTTTTTATCTATTCGCGGCTGTTGTCCTCCGCGCAATATGGAGTTGCTTTCAAATTTCTGTGCCTGATCTACCGCTTGAATCTGCTCAAACTCTTTTTCATTGATCTGGCCACTTTGCCCAAAGGCGGTAATTGCATTACGGTAGGTCACCAGTTCAATGTCCTGCAGCGAAATACCACTGCGCTTCATTAAAGCTGCCGACTTGGGCACCGCCAAAGGATCACTGATGCCCCAATCGGCTGCGGAGTTGATCATAATCCGCTCTGCACCGTATTGCTTCAAAATTTCTACCATCCGCTCATTGCCCATCTTGGTGAAGGGATATATCGTAAATGCGGCCCAAAACCCACGGTCCAGCACTTCCTTCACAGTTTCTTCATTGTTATGATCTATAATAATGGAAGCTGGTGAAAGGCCGTGTTCCAGCGCAATATCCATGCTTCTGCTGGTGCCTTTCTTTTTATCGCGGTGTGGCGTGTGCACCTGCACCGGTAATCCCGCTTCCTTTGCCAGCTCCAGCTGCAGGCGGAAGTACTTTTCTTCAGCTGCCGTCTGGTCATCAAAGCCAATCTCTCCTATACCAACTACCCCTTCCTTGTAAACAAAGGATGGTAGTAGTTCCATCACCTGCTCTGCTAATGCTTCATTATTCGCTTCCCGGGAGTTTAACCCTATGGTGCAGTAATGCTTGATACCGAACTGCGAGGAGCGAAAACGTTCCCAGCCAATCAAACTGCTGTAGTAATCACGGAAGCTGTCCAGACCAGTTCTGGGCTGCCCCAGCCAGAAGGCTGGTTCAATAAGCGCCACAATGCCAGCATCAGCCATAGCCTGATAGTCATCTGTGGTGCGTGATGTCATATGCACATGCGGATCAAAAAACCGCATGCCGGAGATGTCACTAAGGTCAAGTTGCGTGTGCGTTCTTGTACCCTGATTTCGTTCATTCAAATTGTTATTGCAACACATATCGCTTGCTCGTTCTATAATTCCATTAGTTTATAAATCTCCGGATTAACGCTCCGGCCTGCTGCCAGACGTTCCTGCACATAGTCCGCCAGGGTTGCTCGAAGTGCCGGATTTACACGCTGCTGCAATCCATATATCTTCGTCACATCTTTATCGGTAAAGAAAGCTTTCAAAATCATCTGGTTCCATGCCGGTTCAGATAAGTAGGTGGCCGGAAAAGGATTGTGATACATGATGGCTTCCAGCACATTGCCGATATTACTTCGAATACCTTCCTCACACCGGCTTACCCATTGTGCAGGATATTGAAGCACCGGAAAAGCTTTATAAAGCGCAACCAATTCATGGAATTCGGCACCTACAAACAATGCATTTATACTTTTAACATAAGCATCCTGATCACCTGAAGGCAGTTGCCGCAATAACCATACACGACAGAACGTTTCTACGGTCCAGTCGGTTAAGTCATACCCGGGAATGAGCATCTTCAAATCCTGTATGGCTTTATCTTTCCAGCCAAGTAAATCCTTGCTTGCATACCGTGGAACCTGAGCAAAAGCCTTATTAAGCTGCTTTAAATCACCTGTGGATTGTATTTCAGCTGCCTTTGCAGTAAGCCAGGCATATCCATCGGGTCTTAATCTGGTTTCCAGCAGGTAGGTAAACTGGCTTTCAACTTCTTCTATCGTTTCCCTATTCATATTCTTCCTAAATCATGGTGATGAAATAATTCATACCAAGTGCGGCACTGATGATCAACAACCCGAAAAATTCCCGGGCTTTCTCGATGTAAGGCTTCGTTGCCTGCATACTTTCTACAAGGCTGGGCCGTCCATAAACCTTAATCCAATCCAACACCCCGTCTTTACTGAAAAACAAGCGGGCTGCATAGATCAGGTAAAAGGAAACTGCAATGATATAGATGATGGGGTAGAAAAGGTTGAACGCAGCCAGGCCACATAAGCCTGCCGCAACCAGGTAGATTGGCACCCACAGCCAGGAATCTCCATCATTCAAATTCACATAAGCGAAGCCAATGAAAGAGATGCAGAAAAACGCGTTCAGAATCGTCAGCAGCATATATTTGGTTTTCTAAACCCAATTAACCAATTATTCGACAGATCTGGTTCTAATTTTTGTAACAAAAGAATATACTAAAGCCCGGGCAATACAGACCGGGCTTTGATAGACTTACAATTCTTTGATCTTTATGCTTCTAAAGGAAACCTTGTTTCCATGGTCCTGAAGCAGGATATGTCCTTGCGCTGCCTGGCCAAAATCTTTCCAATCCTTATACTTGCTGATCTGTACCAAGGATTTAAACTCTTCCGAACCACGTTTGTATTCCAGCACTTTAAAGCCATTCAACCAATGTTCAACGCGGTTATCTGGATAAACACGCACCAATCCGCGGTTCCACTCTCCAATTTTTCGCTTCGCATTGTTAATTTTCTTGCTGGTGATCAGATCGTATAACGATGCCAGCGTACGGTTTCCATCTCTGCCCATTTTCGCATCAGGATGGCGTTCATCATCCAGAATCTGGTATTCCAGGCCGATGGCAGATCCCTTTGTTTTTTCTGCAAGCGTCACGAAGTACTTCACACCGCTGTTTGCACCTTCAGTTAATTTGAAGTCAAACTTCAACTCAAATGCTTTGTACTGCTTTTCGGTGATGATGTCTCCGCCATTGGTAGACTCCTGGCCATTTGCTTCCTGTACATTCAGCTCACCATCCGAGATGGTCCAGCCATTTTCCGGGAAGCTTGTACCATTCCTTGCACTCACCCAGCCTTTTGATGTTTTTCCATCCCATAATAGCTGGTAACCTTCCTGCTTTTCCTGTGCAGATAGATCATTCGGCACCATGTTCACTACAAATATGTCATCCATTTTCGATGGTTTAAGATTGTCTGTTTGTATACGGATATTTTTCCAGCGGATCTGCATACCCGGCTTCATATCACCGTAAATGCCATGTACCTGCAAGGCGATGAACCCTGAAGGCGTCATATCGTCCACTACATTTGCGGTCGGAATGCCATTGATCCAGGTGCGAATGGAATTGCCAATACACTCAATTCGGTACTTATTCCAGGCGTCACGCTTGAAAGCTTTCTGCCCTTTTGGATTAATATCCAGAGGATAAAGCCAACCACGACGGGCTTCATCATATATCCCACCACTCCAGGCCCGTTCCGAAGGATCCACCTCAACCTGATAGCCATGCACGCGGTAGTTCTGGTAATCCGCTTTGCTCTCACTCCTGATCTGTATGCCAGAGTTCATGTTATTGTTTACCTTCAATTCAAGCTCCAGAATAAAGTCGCCATACTTTTCCTTGGTAGCCAGAAAGGAGTTTGGCTCTTTAGGAACAGTCGTTCCAATGATCTCTCCATCTTTAACCTCATAGGTAGCTTTCCCGTTCAGCTGTTCCCAGCCATCCAGATTCTTACCGTTGAATAAATTCTTCCAGCCACCACTGGATTGCTTTTGTTGTGCTGTACAGCTTCCAGCGTAACAGAAAACTGCAAGGATCAATAATTTACTTATGTTCATATCTTAATGGTTTGGTTTCTAGTACTTGTTGNNGATTGCTCAGCAATTCTTCAATTGTAAATGCCTTATCGCGGCCTTTAAATTGCGCTCTTACGTTAGTTACTTCCTGTTGATTCACTTTTTCAGCCTTATTCCGTCCATAATCGCGGATGTAGCTTAACAACTGGGCGATATCCTCATCAGAAAACTCATTGCTGCTACCAATTCCAGGCATGTCAGCCATGATCTCTGGCTTGGTGTACAGATGTTTGTTTACCTCAACCGGTCCGGTGAGGCCATAAAGTACAATTGCAGCCAACCGTTCTTTTTTGCCGGTCACCCATTCAGATTTGTTCAATGGCGGTGCAAGTGATTTTATACCATTCAGATCTGCACCATGGCAGGTCTGGCAGTTGGTGCGGAACAGCGCTGCACCTCTTGGGAATTTACGCTCTGTTTCTCTTGGATCATTGTTATTTAAGGCATTAAACTTATTGGTAACAATGGTTTTAAGCTGTTTATTGATGATCAGCGAGGTGTCTGGCAGTTGCTTAATGACCTGCTTTTGGTAAGCTTCCTCCCTACCCTCCAGGTTGGAGATTATCGCATCGGCGACAAACTTGTCATTCGCATAATTTTTAACAAGCTGGCTCAGCATCGCTTCTGCAGCATTGCTGTCGTAGGCTTTAATTGTTTTTGCAAGCAAAGCCAGGTAAGGCGCCGCAAGTTTATCATTCAACATCGCCGGTGTATTCAGGGCAGAAACGTATGCCGCAGCCGTATTTTGGTTTATCACGGATGGAATAACGCTAAGTGCCTGCATTTTCACTGGCCACACCCTGGTATTCAGAGCAGCCATTACTTCTGGCATCTCCAATGCATGCAAACCCTCAAGGGTCCAGAAAGCATGCATACGTGCATAGAGGTTGTTGGACTTTAGTGCTTTCTTTAATCCTGGAACAACGTCCTTCTGCTTACGGTCTACGAGCATTTGCTGCGCGCGGTCACGGATCCAGCCATTTGCATCTCCTAAAAGCTTAACCAATACCTGTGGATCCTTCGGCATTGCCCTGAATTTAGGCTTTTTGCCTTTAGGTACCACCTTATAAATACGGCCGCAGACCAGTGGCAGCGTAAGATCCCGCTTTTTAATTTCATTTTTTAAGTATGGCGTCAGGTAGGTTTTATGCTGGATAATACCCCGGTACATATCTACAACGTACAATGCACCATCCGGACCATCATGTAGGTTCACAGGCCTGAAACGTTCATCCACACTGGATATAAATTCCTTCTCCTGATACGCTTGAACGCCTTTAGCAAAATAGCCGCTGTCTAACTTCATGGTATTACGCTTTACCAAGTTCCCTGCAGGCTCTGCAACGAAGGAGTTTAAGCGGTATTCAGATCCAAAGAGATTGCCGCGATAAATCAGTGGTCCACAGGCTGCAGTGAAGTTCACCAGTCGTTGTGTCGTATCCAGAACCCCGGGCAGATATCCGCGGTTTACTCCCGGCGTGGCATGTGCCGGATAAACCCTGTTATCAGGAACAATCGCCATGTTGTAACCCGCAACCTCGCGCTGATTTTTGTTATTTGCACCTAAGCCTGGCGTAAAATAGTCGCCGATCACGTTTGCGGAGTTGTGGTTGTAAAATAGCCGGCCATAATTATCCTGACTGATGCCCCACTGTCCTCTGAAATGTGTTTTTTCGATGATCCAACGGTCGCCATCTTTCTTGTACCGTTTAGCAGATTTGGCGTTATAGATCCAGTTGTCCATTGCACGCAACAGGCCATTTGGCTGATGCTCCACATTTCCTTCATCGGCATACAGGCTGTCGACCAGCACTCTTTTACCGGGCTTATCATCTTTAATCTCGTAATACCATAGATAGGGCGGTTCGCCCACAAGCAGGCCGTCTTCAATCAGACAAAGCGCACGAGGCAAACGCAGGCTGTCCAGAAATACCTTGCGCTCATCCATTTCACCATCCTGATCTATATCTTCAAGAATAACAACTTTTCCGCTTGGACTATCCTCTCCGGTTCCCAGGGTATCTGGCATAAAGCCGTTCATTTCAAGTGCCCAAATGCGACTTTGATTATCAAAAGTTAGCGCGACTGGCGCTGCGATAAGTGGTTCCGAAGCGATTAGCTTCACTTCAAAGCCCTCTTCAACGGTCATGTTATCCAGAGATGCTTCTGCAGAAAGCGGGTCAGTTTTACACTGGCTGCACAGGATGCTGATGGCCGCCAGGCTAAATAGAAATAAGGCTCGTATTGGTTTAGGCCACTGTTTAATGTTCATACAAGGTGATTATATTGGTTTGCTGCCGGCTCAGCACCGGCAGCGCTAAATTTAGAAACAATTAATAACCGGGGTTCTGCTTCAATGTAACTTTCCCGTCTTTAAAGCTATTTTCTACTGCCTGCTGCGGAATCGGAATCAATGCATCAGGATTTCTAGAGTAGGAAGCTCCTGCTACAAAGCCCCGTAATTTTGATTCATACTGCAGGTAGCCATTAAATTCTGCAGCATCGGTTGTATTATCTTCAGCACCAAAACGGATGGCATCGTAAGCGCGGTGTCCTTCCAGTCCCAGCTCCAGCGTACGCTCATAGAATACCGCCTTAAGCGCATTGGCAGTGTTATCAAATGGAAAGGCACCAGCAGTATATAAACCAATCTTATAGTTCGCCGCAGCTGCACCATTGTTCTGTACCCAGTTCTCCGGATTGGTGGTGTTTGTTGCCATCCTACTGCGTACCTGGTTTACATAGGCCATCGCTGCGCCAACATTACCCAGCCTTGCTTCCACTTCCGCCGCAAGCAGCAATACGTCTGCAAAACGAATGATGTCGATATTCAGATTGTTGTACGGTGTTCCGGGAGCGGTATCTACACCCTCCCTTGCCTTAAGTACAAAGTACTTCTTGCCAATATAAGGGCCTGCAAATGCCTGATCCCTCACCCATGCCTTACCAGGCATAATACCGTAATCCAGATAAGGAATACCACGGCGGCCAACGGTCCAATCTAAACGGGGATCGATAAAACCATTATCTGGCGTAAATGCAGCAGTCGACTCAATCCCGTCATCATTTTTAATGAACGCTGCATTGCGCGCAGCATCATCAAAAATCGGAAGTCCATTTGCATCTACCCTGAACTTGTTCACGAACCACTGTGAAGGATTGAAGTAGGCATAGCCACGTCCCAATGTAGGACCATCACTTGCCTGTACTCCGGTATATAGGTTTTCGCGGTTGGCATTAGCATTGTTGCTTGAACTACCATCATTTACAGAATGTTGAACAGCAAACACAGACTCTGGACCATTCTCCAGCTGACTATTGAAATTATCATGGTAATTGGGGTTAAGCGCGTATTTCTGTCCGCGGGAGGTCACGCCATTAGCAATAACATCATCAAACTCCACTTTAGCTAGCGCATAGTTTGCATCGTCANNTGCCCATGTACACGAGCACCTTTCCATAATAAGCCTTTGCGGCCCATTTATTTGCGCGACCAAGATCTGACTGTGTAGTAGGCAGGTTTTCAGAAGCAAACTTGAATTCTGCTGCAATCATGGGCCATATTTCAACATAGTTACCACTCTCATCTGTGTTGGGCACCCTTGCATCAGCTATACTATTTTCATCCATCCAGGGGAAATTCTTGAATAATCGCTTCATCATGAAGTGATAATGTCCACGCAAAAAGCGCGCTTCTGCTTCCAGCCTGGTGCGTTCCGCCTGGTCCAGACCTTGTACTTCCGGCAACGACTTAAGGACCAGGTTGGTCCTGGCGATAGCATCTGCGAAGTGGTTAAAGAACAGCAGTACCGAGCTGTTGCTGGTATTCACCTCAAAGCGCTGTACCTGGGTCATTTGGGGTTGCACACCAGAGCCCGAGCCACGATTGGCTTCTCCACCGCGGACACTGCCAAAAAGTCCCTGGGCCGGCGTTCTTTCCAGCCCTTCGGTACCATTCAGTGGCGCATAAGCCCCTATAAGCGCTTTTCTAATGCCCTCTGGCGTACTCAGCACACTCTCCGGGAATGATCCGATGGGTGGCTGTTCCACAAAACTATCCTTGCAGGAGAACATCAGCGAACTGCTGCACAGCAGGATGACAAATATTTTAGAATGAAAATTTTTCATTGTGTTCTTAAATTTAAGGTTTGTATTTAATTAAAAGCCAACGCTAAGTCCGAAGATGATTTGTTTTGGTGTCGGCAGCGTATTCGTGATCACACCCATAGCAGTATCGGTATCACCATTCAAGCCCGCATCCGGATCGAGTACCGTAGCATTTTTAGACGTAAAGAGATTCTGTGCCTGTACATAAACACGGATACGGTCGATCTTTGCTTTGTTCACCAGGTTGGTTGGTAAGGTATAGCCCAGTTGAATGGTCTTCAAACGAACATATGAAGCATCCTCCAGGTAATAATCGGTAACGTTCGAGTTCGAATAGTTATCAAGAATATTCAGCTTTGGCAATTTGGCATTGTTCCCAAGTTCAGGCGTCCAGGACTCATTTAACATTCTGGCACTGCGGTTAAACTGGAAGGTATTGAAGTCGACGTTGTATCTGCTTAGATTGAAGATTTCGCCACCTTGGTTCCAGAATACGAATGCCGTAAAATCAAAGTTTTTATACCCCATAGAGAGGTTTAAACTGCTTTGAAAATCCGGGTGTGGTGAGCCAATTATTGTACGGTCCAACGCATTAATCACGTTATCACCATTTACATCTTTAATGCGCCAGTTGCCCACTTGTGCCGGGATCCATGGGGTGGTTGTACCATTAGGATTGTATACCTGCTGGAAAGCATCCACCTCGGCCTGGGTGTTGAAGAAACCATCCAGTTGATAACCGTAGAAAGATCCGATCGGACTGCCTACACGGGTTAAGCTGGGACTGCCGTTCAGGCGGGAACTTGCCCCCATGATCGTCGCAAGTGGGTTATCCAGAATACGGGTAACTTCGTTCTTGTACTTAGAAAAGGTAAGCCCAACTTCATACGTGAATCCTTCCTTAAATTGGCCGCGTTTTGCAATGCCGATATCAATACCCTTGTTCTCCATATCGCCGGCATTCAGGAATGGCTGTACCGCCATCGTACCCGTAACCGGTGCCTGATTACGTACCAGCAGATCTTTGGTAGTTTTCTTGTAAACCTCTATTGTAAAATCAACTGTTCCTTTGAATAAGCTTGCATCCAAACCGATGTTGGTGGTCGCATTTTGCTCCCATTTGGCATTCTGATTGGCTACACTGGCCAAGGTATAACTGTCACTGAAGCCAGATTGTGCACCCGTAATCGGATATCCCTCGCCCAGGCTGGATACATAAACATTGTACTGGTTCTCGTCCGGTAATCCGCTTTGATTTCCGATGATACCATAGCTACCCCGCAACTTCAGGTCACTGATAAATTCAATGTTCTTCATGAAGTTTTCTGAACTGATACGCCAACCTGCTGCAACAGCCGGGAAGTAGCCTACACGGTTGTTTTTCGAGAATCTGCTCGATTCATCCCGTCTTAGCGTTGCATTGAAAAGATACTTACCAGCAAAGGCATAATCAACTCTGGAGAACAGCGAGTATAAACTACTGCGGCGGAAAGTTCCGCTATTCGTCTGTGCGCCGATACCTGCATTGATCACCTGAAAGTTTGGATTATCCTCCAGATTCTGTGCGATGCCCAAGCGTTGCGCAAACAGATCTTCTGCATACGAGCGGATGGCCTCCGTACCTGCAAGGATCTTGAAATCATGCTTTTCCGCAAAGGTTTTGCTATAGGTCAATGTGTTGGTCCAGGTCCAGGTATTACTGTAGTTCTTCGAATTGGAAATGCTGTTTGCAGCAGTATTCTCCGCATGCTCGTAGGTAATCGGTGTCATGTTCTTGAAGTTTCTCGAAGCATAATCAAGCCCGAACGAGGTTCTTGCAGTAAGACCTTTCAGAATGTCGACCTCTGCATAAACATTTCCGAATACACCGTAATTGGCCATTTTGTCGAAGCGATTGCGGTAGGTTTCCGTCACCTGATTCCTTCCCGGATCGTTTGTGGAGACCAGCTGTGGTGCAGCGCTACTTGCCGGATTTCCCATGATGTCGTAAACTGGAATCAGCGGCGANNAATTCGCACGCATGGTATAGCGGTCGAAGGAATTTGTTTTTGCTGCAGTATTCTCCCTGGTCAGGTAGTTCAGACTCAATGCGTAATTACCATTATCTGAGCCACCGCTGGCACCAAGTTGAATGTTGGTGATCGGTGCAGGATTATATATCTCATCAAACCAGTCCGTATCGCTGGATTTCACAATTTGATGGGTCTTGAAGTCATAGTTCTTCGGATCCGTAAGTGAAGCAAACAGCGCAGGATCGGTGGTCCGCATACGTTCTAATGCCGCGCCGCCGATCCTGGATCCATTATTATTCACCAGGATATACTCCGGGATTACCGGTGTTGCGCCAGAACCGAACTGGTCATGCTTCCAGCTTGCGCCTCCTACAGCATAAGCGGCATTGTTGGTAGCGGCATAAGCACCTTCCATTTGCTTCCAGTACAACTCCCCTAGCTCCCTCGCATTCAGCAAATCCGGGAAATCACCTTTACTCACGTAGTTGATGCCGGTATAAGAATCTACCGTGATTTTCGCTGCACCTGCTTTACCTTTTTTCGTGGTGATGATTACCACCCCGTTTGCCGCACGTGCGCCATAGATGGAAGCCGAGGCTGCATCCTTTAGGACCTGCACGGAAGCGATATCATTTGGATTTAAATTGTCGATCGCGGATGAGGTGTTTCCACTTCTGGAACCCGCATTCGGTGTGTTTGCCGAAACCGGTACCCCATCAATGACGTACAATGGCTCTGATCCGGTGAATGAGCCAAAACCACGAATCCGTACTTTTGCACCACCATCCAGGCTACCATCACCACTCACCGTTACACCCGGTGAGCGTCCTTGCAACTGGCTCGTAACATTTCCCGTAGGGGTCGACTGTAAAGCCTCTGCATCCACAATAGACACCGATCCGACAATGTCTTTCCGTTGCTCCGTCGCATAACCAGTCACCACCACTTCATTCAAATTCCCCACGTCTTCGGCAAGTATCACGTTAATGACCTTTCGGTTATTTGCCGGAACTTCCTGACTGATGTAACCTACATAGGAATATACAAGGGTACTGGTGGCTGGTGCATTCAAGGTATAACGGCCATTGGCATCCGTCAGGGTGCCGTTTGTGGTCCCTTTTACCAATACACTTACTCCCGGAATCCCCTGGCCAGACCCATCCGTGACGGTACCTGTAATGCTGGACTGCTGAAACACAGTCTCCATCCGTGATAATGGCCTGGCTCCTGCATCCGGGCTCGTAACTGCGGTGAACAGAATTACGGCCACAAACTGGTGTATGCGTGTCCGGGTGACCGCCTGCCAGTTTAAGGATTTGATAAAATTTGAGTTCATACAAAGGTTATATTTGGTTAGCATTTAAATCATAAGCATGGGAGCGCGAATTTGATCAGGAGATCAGAGACGTGCTTCTCCAGGACCAGGAGCTGGCGCTCGAGCTTCTTGAGGTATCATAAACGTTTATCTATATTTGGTTAGCAAACTGCAAACGTTTGCATATACATATTTATACAAAAATTCAGAATAAACAAAATATCATAAGTAGATTTAAATACGTATGATGGCCAGTCGTTTATATCTTTCCCGTCTTTACCGTCGACATTCTTTCTAAAACACCCTGCAAGTAGAAAAAATGCCTTTCTCACACTTAAAAGCGAAATGAGTATCCATTGTAACATTTTTACTTCTATTTTTGAAAACGATTGCAGACAATGAGGAAGAAACAGCAACAAGTAACCATTAAAGACATTGCTATTGAAGTAGGCATGTCCGTGTCATCCGTTTCCAGGGCACTTAGCGACCACCCGCACATCAGCGAGGAAACGAAGGAGAAAGTAAAGGCTGTTGCTCAACAACTTGGCTACCGGTATAATGCGCTTGCTGCCGCATTAAGAAGCAGCAAATCTAAAACCGTTGGATTAATAGTACCAAGAATTTCCATGCCCTTTCAGGCTGCAGTGATCACTGCCATTCAAAACCGCTTGCAGACCTTTGGCTATAACCTTATGATCTTCCAGTCCAATGAGTCACCAGAACAGGAAAAAAAAATTGTAAATCTTTTAATGGGCACACAGGTGGAAGGACTGATTGTTTCCGTTACCCTATATACGAAGGACTATCATATTTTTGATCGGGGCACTTTGGGCAATGTGCCTGTTGTTTTCTACGATCGGGTGCCTATTGATAAGACCTGCCACAAGATTGTTGGAGATGAATACACTGGCGGCTACCAGGTTACTCGTCATCTCCTGGAGCAAGGTTGCAAACGCATTGCACACATCAGCGGCCCGCTAAGTTGCAGCATCTATTTGCAGCGGCTAAGTGGCTATAAAGAAGCATTGAAGGAATTTAACATACCTTACGATGAGTCGCTGGTCTACTTCCATGAGCTGAACAAAGAAAACACGCTCAACAGCTGCAAAGCTCTTTTCGAACAGCACCATGTGCCGGATGCAATTTTTGCATGTAATGATACTGCAGCGCTTGCAGTACTGGAATATGCCAGAAATAACAAGATCAGCGTTCCTAAACAGCTGAAGGTCACAGGTTATGCAAATGATAGCAGAACAGAGATCTCCCGGCCACAGATTACCTCAGTCGAGCAGTTCCCTCATTTGATGGGCGAAGGTGCCGCCAAACTGATCATGGAACTTATCGAAACTCAGGATATGAACAATAAGAGCTACATCTCGATGACAACGCCTGTTGAACTGATTACCAGGGAGTCCAGTAGCTCAAAGCCAGGCATCCACAAAAAAGACTAAGCTTTTATTTCATAGATTTCTTTTGATATAAGGATTATTATTTCTAAATATGTACTGCAAACGATTGCAGATCCTTGCAGCACTCGAATACCAAATATAAGCTATGAACGAAAGTGTAATAAAGGCCGGCATCATCGGTTCTGGGTTCGCTGCCAGATTTCATTTTGATGCCCTTAAACGTGTTTTCAGCACCAAAGTAGAAGTTGTTGGTGCCTATTCCAGAAACCCCGAAAAGCTGCAGCAGTTTACCAGCGAACGAAACATCCAGGCCTTTCAGCAGGTCGAGGAACTCATTGATGCTTGCGACGTGCTACACGTTTGCACCCCTCCTGTAACCCATGAACCATTGGTACTTGCCATCTTGCAAAAGCATAAACATGCGATTGTAGAAAAGCCTTTTACCGGTTATTTCGGTGATGGCAGCAGTGACTTTAATGGAGACACCTTCCCAAGGCAAACCGGGCTCGACCATACTTTAGAGAGCCTTCGACGTATGCTCGATGCTGAAAAATCCAGCAATGGTAGAATCATGTATGCAGAGAACTGGGTTTATGCCCCTGCCATTCAGAAGGAGCGTGAAGTGCTGGAGAAAACCGGCGGACAAATCCTGTGGATGCATGGCGAACAGTCGCATTCAGGATCGCATTCCCTGGCTTATGGCGAATGGAGATTATCCGGCGGTGGCTCCATGATCGGCAAAGGCAGTCACCCGATTGCAGCCGCCATCTATCTCAAACATGTTGAAGGCCGTACCCGTAATGGCGCCCCGATAAGGCCGAAAACAGTGTCCGCACGTACCCATGCCATTACCCGCATGGACACTTACGACGATAAAGGTCACCTGCAAACTCATTATAAAGATATTGAAGACCTTGCGATGGTGCACATCGTTTTTGAAGACAATACCGTCGCCAACCTGTTTGCAAGCGAGCTTGTGCTTGGCGGGGTAAAGAACCGTCTGGAGGTGAATGCCAATAATCACCGGACCGTTTGTAACATCGCACCAAATGATGCCATGCAGGCTTACACCCCTAATGAAAGCTACTTCAAGGACGTTTATGTGGTTGAAAAAACAGAAACCAAACAAGGTTGGTCAAATATATCCCCGGATGAAGGCTGGTTCAACGGTTACCAGCATGAGATGGATGCTTTCTACCGGACTGCTGCTTTTGGAGCACCAATAGAATCCAATAGCAGCCTGGCCGCCGATGTTATCGCAACCATATATGCGGGCTACGTGTCCGCAGCGCAAAAAGGCACCGAAGTCGCTATTACAACCCTTTAACTGATATCACCAAATATAAACCCATTCCTGAATATGGAAAACGCAAAAAGAGGAAACTACCGCTGGATCGTCTGCGCCCTTTTATTTTTCGCAACAACAATCAACTACATTGACCGTCAGGTTATTGGATTATTAAAACCAACACTTGAAAAGGAATTCAACTGGACAGAGGTCGACTACGGCTACATTGTGATGGTCTTTGCGATCATGTATGCCGTTGGTTACGTAATCTTTGGAACATTCATCGATAAAGTTGGTTCAAAGATCGGTTACGGCATTTCGGTGCTGGTATGGAGTATTGCTGCCGTGCTACATGCACTGGCAAAAAGCACGCTGGGCTTTGGTTTTGTACGCGGCTTATTAGGCCTGGCCGAAGCTGGGAACTTCCCAGCGGGTATTAAAGCCGTTGCAGAGTGGTTCCCGGTGCGGGAAAGAGCCTTAGCTACAGGCATCTTCAACTCCGGAACCAGCGTGGGTGCTGTACTTGCGCCGGTCATTGTACCCTGGATTCTAGGTGCTTATGGTTGGCAGGAAGCCTTTGTCATTACCGGTGCCATCGGATTCGTATGGTTGGTATTCTGGTGGATCTTCTACGAAATTCCAACCAAACAAAAAAGACTTAAAAAGCCTGAGTTTGACTATATCATGAGTGATGTAGAACAGGGTGTTCCGGAAGCTAAAATGAAGATCAAGTGGGGACATCTTCTTGGTCTGAAACAGACCTGGGTTTACATTGTCGGTAAGGTGCTAACCGACCCGATCTGGTGGTTTTTCTTATTCTGGTTGCCTTCTTTCTTTGCAGATACTTTCGCGCTGGACCTGACCAAACCGAGCTTACAACTGGCCGCAATATACGCTGCAACCACTTTCGGAAGCATCGGTGGAGGCTATCTTTCATCACACTTCATCAAGTCGGGCTGGCCAGCTTTGAAAGCAAGAAAAACGACCCTGTTGATCGTGGCCATCCTGGTAATGCCAATATTTCTGGTGCAATATGCATCTAACATCTGGAGCGTTGTAGCGCTTGTCGCGCTGGCAACCGCAGCACACCAGGCCTGGAGCGCAAACATCTTTACCATCGTATCCGACATGTTCCCGAAGTCGGCCGTAAGTACCGTGGTGGGCATTGGAGGGATGTCGGGTTCTATAGCCTCTGCGCTTTTCCCTATATTCGTGGGAACATTATTGGCTTATTACAAAGATCTTGGAAACATTTCTGCGGGCTACCACATTTTATTCATCATCAGTGGTTGCGCCTACATCCTGGCTTGGGGCATTATCACGCTCCTCACCCGCAACATGAAGCCTATTACGATGATACAAGCGGAAGTAAATTGATCTAAACTATTGAAACACGTCCCTATGGAATTTGGAACATTAAAAGATAAAGTCATTGTTGTTACCGGTGGTACAGGCGTACTCGGGGCATCTTTTGTAAACAGCATCAGCCGCATGGGCGGAAAGGTGGTCATTCTGGGCCGTAAGCTAGCGGTCGCACAGGAACGTGCAGCAGCAATAGAAGCTGCCGGAGGCAGTGCCCTTGCCGTAGTGGCCGATGTCATGGATATCAGCAGTCTGGAAGCAGCCAAAGCTGAAATCCTGGCCAGGTTTGGCCGTATCGATGGCTTGGTGAATGCCGCAGGCGGCAATATGCCTGGTGCCGTGATTGCACCGGAGCAAGATATCTTTAGCCTGGATATGAATGCCTTTAACCAGGTGATGAGACTGAACCTTCAGGGCACCATCCAGCCTACGCAGGTCTTCGGACCTGAGATCGCCAAGGTTGGGCAAGGCAGCATCGTCAACATTTCTTCCATGACCGCACAGCGGGCAATCACCAAGGTCATGGGCTACAGCATTGCCAAGGCTGCCGTGGATGCCTATACGCGCTGGTTTGCCGTGGAGCTGGCCAATAGATATGGCGATAAAATTCGCATGAATGCCATCGCGCCTGGCTTTTTTATTACAGAACAGAATCGACGACTGCTGACCAATGAAGACCAATCCCTCACAGACCGTGGTAATCTCGTCATCCGCCAAACGCCATTTAAACGATTTGGTGAACCCGAAGAGCTTGAAGGTGCACTAATCTGGCTACTGAGCGATGACTCTAGATTTGTAACCGGAACAGTGGTTACTGTGGACGGAGGTTTCGCCGTATTCGGCGGCGTTTAGAAGCGCATCTAACGATTTAAAAAAGGCCTGAATCGCCTATAATCATATTCTATGAGCTTAGAACAAACATGGAGGTGGTACGGCCCAAATGATCCGGTATCACTATCAACAATACGACAAGCCGGCGCCACGGGCGTTGTTACCGCACTGCATCATATCCCAAACGGAGAGATCTGGAGTAAAGAAGATATTCTGAAACGCAAGGCTGAAGTGGAACAAGCGGGCTTAACATGGTCTGTTGTGGAAAGTGTACCCGTACACGAAGACATTAAAAAACGTAGCGGCAATTATGAGCGCTACATCGAAAATTACAAAACCAGCTTACTTAATCTGGGCGCCTGCGGAATAGACATCGTGTGTTACAATTTCATGCCTGTACTCGACTGGACCCGTACCAATTTGGATTTTCAAATGCCGGATGGCTCCACAGCATTACGCTTCGAAGCAATGGCATTTGCGGCATTTGAGCTATATATCCTGCAACGTCCTGGTGCAGCAGAAGCTTACAGCGATGACATCCAACAAAAAGCACATGCCTGGTTAGAGCAACAAACGGAAGCAAATAAAAAGCTGCTGGTCAAAAATATCATTGCCGGACTTCCCGGATCTGAGGAAGGCTATACGCTGGTTGAATTTCTGAAAGTGCTGAAAAGCTATGAGCATATTGGCCCAAAGGAACTGCAGGCAAACCTGATCCATTTCCTGGAGCAAGTGGTGCCAGCGGCAGAACAGGCTGGCGTGCTGCTGTGTATTCATCCCGATGATCCACCATACCCTATTCTTGGCCTACCCCGGGTGGTAAGCACCGAAGCCGACATTCAGGCGCTCTATGATGCCGTACCTTCCAGACATAATGGCCTCACCTACTGTACAGGCTCCTTCGGCGTTAGAGCAGATAACGACCTTGCGGGCATGGTGGAGCGACTAGGCGACCGTATCCATTTCATCCATCTCCGCAGCACCAAACGGGATGAAGAAGGCAATTTCCATGAAGCGGATCACCTGGATGGTGATGTGGATATGTATGCGGTGATGAAAGCGCTGGTTATCGAACAACAACGGCGCATTACAGCCGGAAGAACAGACACCCGGATGCCATTCCGCCCGGACCATGGACATAAGATGCTCGATGATCTGCATAAAAAGACCAATCCTGGCTATTCGGCAATTGGCCGCTTGCGTGGCTTAGCAGAACTACGCGGACTGGAACTGGGTATCCGCAGAAGTCTGGACCACCAAAATTAAATCTACAATTAAGCACCTAAAATCAGGCAATATGAAAGCATTTCTGGATGAGAACTTCCTCCTGGAGACGAAAACCGCAGAACGTTTATACCACGAATATGCGAAGGACATGCCCATCATCGACTACCACAATCACCTGCCACCCGATCAAATTGCAGCGGACCTGCAATTCGGCAATATGACCCAGATCTGGCTGGCCGGTGACCATTATAAGTGGCGCGCCATGCGTGCAAATGGCGTAAATGAAGTCTACATCACGGGCAACAAATCCGATGAAGAGAAATTTACCAAGTGGGGCGAAACCGTCCCTTATACCATGCGCAATCCGCTGTACCACTGGACGCACCTGGAGCTTCAGCGCTACTTCGGAATAACCGATTTGTTGTCGGAAAAAACTGCTGGAAATATCTACCAGCAGTGTAACGAGCAGCTGCAAAGCCCGGAGTTTTCCGTAAGAAACCTCCTGCACCGCATGAAGGTGCAACAGGTATGCACCACAGATGATCCATTGGACACGCTAAACTTTCACCAGGAACTGCTTAATGGCGGGTTTGAGATCGGGGTAGCCCCTGCTTTCCGCCCGGATAAAGCCATGAACCCGGATGATCTGAATGCACTTAACCAATATATCGACAAGCTTGAAAGCGTTAGCAATATCGAAATCACCGATTTTGACAGCTATTTAAAAGCACTAAAAAGCCGTCACGATTACTTTGCTGCAAACGGCTGCACAGTTTCCGATCATGGACTGGAGCAGATCTATGCAGAAGATTATGAAGCATCGGAAATCCAGCAGATCTTTGAAAGTATAAGACTCAGAAAGGCATTGACGCCCTCAGAAGCATTAAAATTCAAGTCGGCAATGCTCTATGAATTTGCACTTTGGGACCACGAAAAAGGTTGGGTGCAGCAATACCACCTAGGCGCATTACGCAACAACAACCGCCGTGCACTGCAAAACCTGGGGCCGGATACTGGCTGGGACTCCATCGGTGACTTTAGCCAGGCGAGTGCCTTATCGCGCTTCCTCGACAAACTTGATGCAGATAACCGACTTACCAAAACGATCATTTATAACCTAAACCCCGCTGATAACGACGTCATGGCAGCCATGACTGGCAATTTCAACGATGGTTCCCTTGCCGGAAAGATTCAGTTTGGATCCGGCTGGTGGTTCAATGATCAGAAAGAAGGGATGATCAAGCAGCTAAACACGCTGTCGAACATTGGCCTGCTCAGTCGTATGGTGGGCATGCTCACGGATTCTAGGAGCTTTTTATCCTTTCCACGGCATGAATACTTCCGCCGGATTCTATGCAACCTTTATGCAACGGATGTCGAGAATGGTGAATTGCCAAACGATATCGAATGGATCGGAAAGATGATACAAGACATTTGCTATTACAACGCGAAAAACTACTTTGATTTTACCGCTTTCAAGAAAGCATAAACGCATGAGTTCAACTGAAAATACCAGGTTCAATCCAGCTGGAAAAGGGGTGCTATCTTTCGGCGAGCTGCTGCTGCGGATTTGTCCGGATGGAACTGGCGACTGGCTCCAAACGAACCAGCTCCCAGTTTATGTTGGCGGTGCAGAACTGAACGTCGCTTCAGCACTTGCCCTATGGGACGTTCCTTCAGCTTACCTGACTGCTATACCGGACAACATGCTTTCGAAGCAATTGATAGGCTATATTGAAGCGAGAAACATCAATGCAGAGCGGATTAGCTTACAGGGAAAACGCATGGGCATTTATTACCTGACTGCCGGTGAGGATGTAAAACATGCGGGTGTGATCTATGACCGTGCACATTCCGCGTTTGCGGAGCTGCAACCAGGCGCAATCAACTGGGCACGCGTATTTGAAGGCATTTCCTGGTTTCACTTTTCTGCCATTTGTCCGGCCCTATCTGAAAGTGTCGTAGCGGTATGTTCTGAAGCACTAAAATACGCCTCCGAGAACGGCATTTTCATCTCCTTGGATCTGAATTACCGTGCAAAGCTTTGGCAGTACGGTAAACAGCCGATTGAGGTAATGCCCGAACTGGCGAAATACTGCGATCTGATCATGGGCAATGTATGGGCAGCAGAACTGATGCTCGGCACACCACTAGCTGCCGATCTTAAAGTTCATGATACAGAAGAGGGTTATCTCGCGCAAGCTGAAGCCACTTCAAAAGCCATCATCAGCAAATTTCCAAAATGTAAGGTCGTCGCAAATACCTACCGCTTCGATTATATGGAAAGTGGTATTAAATACTACACCACGCTTTATGCAGCAGCGCAATTCTATCGCTCCGCTGTGTACACCACACCAGATTACGTGGATAAAGTTGGCAGCGGTGATTGCTTCATGGCCGGGCTAATCTACGGGCATTTTCAGGGGCACAATGATCAGGAGCTACTGGATTTTGCTACCGCAGCTGCATTCAATAAGCTTTTCGTACCTAGCGATGCAACGCGTACCAAAACAGCGGAAATTTATGCCTCCATTAAAAATCATGAGGACTCCTATTAATCAAATAAATTAGGATTCTCCTTAGATAAGAAAGCCTTTGAACGTTTAAGGCTAAAGCAACATGCTACAGATGAAAAAAACTAGAGAAGAAATATTAGCTGCACTGCTGGAACAAGGATTATTGCCCTTGTTTTACTTAGACAGCAAGGAAGAAAGTGTAGAAACTTTAAGTGCCTTATACCGCGCCGGAGTACGTGTGTTTGAATATACCAATCGTGGTCCTGCCGCCTTGGAGAACTTCAAACACCTGATCGAACTGAAAAACCGAAGCATGCCGGATCTACATTTAGGCATTGGAACGATCAAATCACGCTCGGATGCTGAGAAATTCATTGAAGCTGGCGCCGATTTCCTGGTCGCTCCGATCATCAATCCGGAAGTGGGTAAACTTGCACAGGCGCATGGGTTATTGTGGATACCAGGCTGTATGACACCTACAGAGATTGATTTGGCACAACAGCACGGGGCACTGCTCATCAAAATCTTTCCAGCAAACATCCTTGGACCGGACTATATTGCCTCTATAAGAGAACTATTCCCGGGGCAACATTTCATCCCGACTGGTGGCGTAGATCTTACCGCAGCAAATATCGGCGCATGGTTTAAAGCTGGCGTAAGCGCCGTAGGTATGGGCAGCAAGCTGATCAGCAAGACCCTGATTCAGGAAAAAGACTATGTAACCTTGCAGGAAAACACTAAAACCGTACTACAAACCATCCGGGAGAACCGCTAGCAAGAAAGTCTGTCCTGAAATCAGCTAGAAATTTTCATGGATGTAGCTTACCACACGGCCCATTTCTTTCCTGACCTCGGCCGTAGGCAGCACATAATTGTTGTTCATGAAAGAATAGATCAGGACCTTACCTTTTTTGGTCAACACGTACCCGCTTTGATTGTGCACTCCAGACAAGGTGCCTGTTTTGCCATAAACGAAAGGGTTGTCTGTTTTAGGATAAGCATTCTTTAGCGTACCTGATTTACCTCCTGCAGGCAGCATATTGAACAATCTTTTCTGATCCTTCACGGTATGATAAATGGAATCCAGTACAGACACCATGTCTCTTGGGCTGAACAAATTGCCTTTTGATAAACCGGAACCATCTACCCAGGAAGGATTTCCCGGTAAATTCGACAGGTATTGCTTTTTGACATGTGCAATGGCTTTTACGCCATTCAATTCGGCACCCAAAGCATTTGAATAAACCAGCAACAGCTGTTCTGCGATGAAGTTGTCGCTTGGTAACATCATGGCCTTCAAAACCGAATCTGTTTCAACACTGTACAAGGTCCTGGCATTTTCCGGCATTTTCATGTTTACAATACCTATAGGCCGCTTTAGGGTATCCGTAAGCAGATTTACCGTCAATACCGTACTTGTTTTATAGGGCACAAACTGCGTATAATCTGCCGGAACAGGCATATCAGGATGTCTGAATATGTTATGATCATAAGCTCGAACCACGCGGAATGCTTTTTGATCTGCACTCGTGTCCTTTATAACACAGCTGTTCAGCGAAGCTGGTAGCACCTGCAGCTTGCCATTTAGTCCGCTCAGCGCAAGCATGTTATCCTTGATGGGAAATTCAGTGATCTCAGGCTGATAATAGTCGTTGAAGTCATCCCAGGACCAGCCGTTGCCGTAGAAATTTCCAGTATACCGCCCTGGTGCGAAAAACAATTTCTTCGGACTGTTCTTCAGGAAAACCACTGCACGATCGCTCTTCAACTGATTCTCCAGGAAAGAAGGATCACCAGTACCCCAGAAGATCAACGAGTCACCGCGCTCTACATAGCGCAGCGCCGGAATGGAATCGCCCAGCATCTTCAGCCCGGCATAAAAGGTGTAAAGTTTGGTGTTGGATGCCGGAACAAAGTAGCGATCTGCATCTTTTTCGTAGATCATCTTCTTTGCCTCCAGATCATATAATGCAAAGCCAGCATGGTACTGGTTGGTTATAGCAGGTTGGTCGAACTGCCTGGCAACCTGCCTGGCCATTTTCTGGTTCATGGAGCAGGCACTGCAGATGATGCTGGCAACAAGGGCTGTAATTATTCTCTTCATGTTTTTAACTTGTCCGGGTATCGCGAACAAGTTAATTAATTTTTCAGGTACAGGAAGAGCAAGGCGGCAATTGCGGCACCAATGATGGGTCCTACAACCGGAATCCAGGCATATCCCCAATTTCCATCGCCTTTCTTCGGAATGGGCAGCAGCGCATGCATAATCCTTGGACCCAGGTCCCGGGCAGGGTTAATCGCATAGCCAGTGGTACCGCCAAGTGATAGACCAATCCCCCAGACCAGGAAAGCAACCGGTAATGCACCAAGTGAACCGAGGCCAAATGGTGTCTTATCCCCCATCGCCGGCTCGGTAAAGTAAAAAATCACAAAAATCAGCACAAAGGTACCCACGACCTCACCAATCAGGTTTGTCGTCGTATTTCGTATGGCTGGCGCCGTACAGAATACTGCTGCTTTGCAACCAGGATCATGTGTTACCTTAAAATGATCTTTATAGGTCAGCCAAACCAATAAAGCGCCCAACATCGCTCCTAAAAACTGTGCAAGAATAAACATGGGCGCATCTGCCCAATTAAACTTGCCCCCGATAGCCAGCCCGATGGTCACGGCAGGATTCAGGTGCGCACCACTGTAGGGCCCGGCAATCACCACACCAGTAAACACCCCCAGTGCCCAGCCTGTAGTGATCACAATCCATCCCCCACTTTCGCCTTTAGTACCCGACAATACAACATTCGCCACCACACCGTTGCCCAACAGGATGACAAACATGGTTCCGATAAGTTCAGCAGTAAATTGATTCATATTTAGATTTGATGAGGTGATTATTCGAGTTCTGTCCAGATGTTTACCGCTTTCACAGCTTTATTCCAGCCTTTGATCATTTCCGGCATCGCAGCCGATTCCTCCGGCGCAAAGCTGTGATCAATCTTCCATTGTTGCTGTATTTCTTCGAGGTTTTCCCAGTAGCCGATAGCCAGTCCCGCAAGGTAAGCCGCTCCAATGGCGGTTACTTCCGTAACCTGAGGACGTACCACCTGCGTATTCAATACATCAGCTTGAAACTGCATCAACAGGTCGTTTGCAGTTGCGCCACCATCCACGCGCAGTTCAAGGATTTCTTTGCCGGAATCTGCCTCCATGGCATTCAACACTTCCATGGTTTGAAAAGCAATGCTTTCCAGCGCTGCACGTGCAATATGTCCGTTATTGGTGCCTCTGGTCAGGCCGAAGATCGTACCTCTCGCATATTGGTTCCAATGTGGTGCACCCAGTCCGGCAAATGCTGGTACCAGGTAAACGCCTCCATTATCCGATACACTTAATGCCAGCCGCTCTACATCTGCCGAAGTATGAATGATCTTCAGCTCATCTCGTAACCATTGCACCACTGCGCCGGCAATGAAAATACTGCCCTCCAGCGCATAATGCACCTGATCTTTGATTTTCCAGGCAATGGTGGTCACCAGATTATTCTTGGAAAGGATCGGTGTTTGGCCAATGTTCATCAACATAAAACAACCGGTGCCATAGGTGTTCTTTACCATGCCGGGTTGGGTACACATCTGACCAAAAAGTGCAGCTTGCTGATCTCCGGCAATGCCGGCAATGGGAATTTTTGCGGCAAGGACAGCACCTGAAGTTTCGCCGTAAACTTCACTACAGGACTTCACCTCCGGCAAAAGGCTCGCAGGTATATCAAGCAAAGCAAGCAACTCTTCATCCCAGGAAAGCGTATGAATGTTGTAAAGCATGGTTCTGGAAGCGTTGGTTACATCCGTTACATGAACTTTACGACCAGTCATGTTCCAGATCAGCCAGGAATCCACGGTGCCAAAAAGCAGTCGGCCTTCAGCAGCTTTCGCCCGCGCACCCTCAACGTTATCTAAAATCCATTTGATTTTGGTGCCCGAAAAATAGGCATCCACAATTAAACCCGTTTTCTGCTGAATGAGCGCGTCATGACCTTGTGCCTTTAAAGTTCCGCAGTAATCCGCAGTTCTTCGATCCTGCCATACAATCGCATTATACACGGGCTCGCCAGTTACTTTATCCCATACAATCGTCGTTTCCCGCTGATTGGTAATACCAATGGCTGCAATCTGCTCTGCTGTTAGGTTAGCATGCAGTACCGCTTCAGTGGCTACAGATACCTGTGAAGACCAGATCTCTTTGGGATTGTGCTCAACCCAGCCTGGTTGAGGATAGATCTGCTTAAATTCTCGCTGTGCAAGGGATATAATCGCACCCGTACGATCAAAAACAATCGCTCGAGAGCTGGTGGTGCCCTGGTCAAAGGCTAAAATGTATTTATTCATACGGTTATATTTGGTTCAGGTGGTTCAATATCACAAAATACGAAATCCCATGTTCAAGTATATGAAATTAAATGAAATATGAAAAGAACTAAAACGAAAGGATACGTTTTCATCTTTTGATCGCTAAATTGGCAGCAAATTCTCGAACCATGGTGAATATAGCGGAGCGGCATCAGTTTATCCTGAGTAAAATTCAGAAGGAAGGACATGTCGGTGTTTTAGATTTGTGCAAAGAACTTGATGTTTCATCTGTGACCATCCGCAAAGACCTGCGGCTGCTGGAAGAAAAGAATTTATTGTTCCGCACGCATGGTGGCGCAACATTGACGGACACCTACACGGTTGACCGCAATGTAAATGAGAAGGAGAAGCTACAATCTGGAGAGAAATCCAGAATCGGGATGGCTGGTGCTAAACTCATTCAGCCAAATGATTCTATTATCATCGCCTCTGGCACAACGGTTCTGGCACTGGCCAAGAACATACAACCCAAAGAATCGCTTACAGTAATCACTTCGGCAATACATGTTGCTCAGGAGCTGTTACGCCATTCGGAGGTGGAAGTTTTGTTACTCGGCGGACTGCTCAGAAAGAGTTCTTCTTCGGTAATGGGACCTTATGCAGAGCAGATCCTAGCAGATTTTTTCTGTAGTAAACTGTACCTGGGCGTCGACGGTATCGATTTAAATTTTGGCATAACGACAACAAATGGTCTTGAAGCCCATTTGAACAGACAAATGATTGCAGTATCTCACAAGGTCATTGTTCTTGCAGATTCCACGAAATTCGGAAAGCGGGGTTTTGGTCGGATCTGTGGGGTTGAGGAGATCGATGAGATCATCACCGATCATGGTATTTCCGACCACATCAAGGCACAGCTGGAAACGATGAGCATCAAGGTCACCATCGTTTAAGCTATAGCAGATAACCTCTGGCTTGTGCGCTAAAAGCTTCTACCTGATTCGTAATCCATTGTTCGTCCTGATTTAGTTCAGCTGCCATGATTCGCGCCACAGCTGGAGCGAGTTCAACCGCAGCCGCTGCATCCAGGAACAATATCCGAATTCTTCTTGCCAGCACATCTTCCACCGTTCGCGCCATTTCATTACGCAGCACCCAAACAACTTCTGCAGCAATGTATGGATAGGCTTCATGAATTTTACGTCCCAACTCCGGCGCTGAACCAACAAGCTGCCGAATACCTGCTGCATCGGCACCATACACGCCAAGTGCTCCATCTTCGACAGCCCGGGTATAACCATGAATCTTCGTTGTACGCGTTACACAGGCTTTTTGTTGAAGTTTACCCATCGCAATCGCTTTGTCTACCACATCCATCGCCATCTTCCGATAGGTGGTCCATTTACCACCGGTTATGGTAATCAGTTCTGATTTACTTACAATGAGCTTGTGACTTCTTGAAATCTCTTTCGTTTTATTGGTGTCCTTACCTGGCGCAGCTAAGGGGCGTAAGCCTGCAAATGCAGACAGCACATCTTTTTTTGCCGGCATTTTGGAAAGATATTTCCCGGCAGTACTCAAAATAAAATCAATTTCCTGCTCCAGCGGCCGGGGTTCTGAACTGTGTGCATCCAGTGGTGTATCCGTGNNTTTTAGGGATCATCAACGCCGTATTGCCTTTCAGAAAAGACTGATCCAGCACCACATGTGCACCCTGACTTGGCCGTACCAGCGGATTGCCTTTAGGCACATCCATTTTTAGAATTTCATCTACAAAGACACCCGTTGCATTCACCACAGTGGCGGCCTGCAGGCTGTAAGTCTTTCCACTTTCCAGATCTTCAACCCTTACGCCGCTAATCTGATCACCTTCCTTCAGCAAGCCCGTAACTTTCGCATAGTTAAGCAATGTGCCGCCATGTTCTGCAGCCGTCTGCGCCAAATTAATCGCAAGCCTCGCATCATCAAACTGTCCGTCGCTATAACTTACCCCACCAATAAGGCCCTCGCTCTTTAATCCTGGAATAGCCGCCATGACCTCCGCAGTAGATAAGAATTTAGACTTCCGGAATTCATTTTTTCCTGCAAGCAGATCATAAAATTTCAAGCCCAGCAGATACATGTATTTTGTTTTCCAGGAATAGCAAGGGATGATGAACTCCTGGTCATGTACCAGATGCGACGCATTGGTAAGCAACAGGCTTCGTTCATGCAACGCTTCATAAACCAGTGCAATATCACCCTGTGCCAAATACCTCACTCCACCATGCACCAATTTCGTGCTTCGGCTTGATGTTCCTTTTGCAAAATCATCCTGCTCCAGTAGCATGGTTTTATAACCCCTGCTGGCCGCATCCACTGCAGTACCCAAGCCAGTAGCACCTCCACCAATGATGATGATATCCCACGCTTGCTGCCCTTCAAGCGCTGTAATTGCTGAATTACGATTTAAAATCATTTCGATTATTTGATCGAAAGCTTCATTGTCTTTCGTTTTAACTAATAAAGCAAATGTAACGAAACTAAAATTGAATACTGCTTTAGAAAGCGAAAAACTCTCCATGCCTGTTTATGCTAGGTTTACAGCAATTTACGAATGCTTCCCGCTCCTATTTGACACGTATAATATTCGAAACGCTACGTAAGTCAAAATGATGATCATCACCAGGAGACCAACCTAAAATTGTGATGCGATCAGTAAAGTATCCTGCGAAATGCTTAAATTACTTAATGCTTTTAGGACTTTTCGCCTTCGCTCGAATTTGCCATTGGCTAGTTGTCATCTGGCTGATGTTCCTATGGCCACCTAAACCAGTACAAGGTCAGACCTTCGAATTTAAAGGCAAACGCAAGCAGCAAACCATGAGCTTCCAGTTGATAAAAAACCTGATCGTCATTCCGGTTTATATCAATGAGAAAGGTCCATTTAATTTTATTCTCGACACAGGCGTTGCACCGCTGCTCATTACCGATCCATCCATACTGGATTCCCTGGAGTTGGGTATACTCCGTCCGATCAAAATATCAGGATTAGGCAAAGGCGAGGTCATAGAAGCCTATTCGTCCAATACCATTGATGTAGATGTGGGTGCCTCCAGGATGGATAATGTACCTGCAGCGATCCTAAAAAACGATATTTTCAACCTCTCCAATTTCCTGGGCATCCATGTCCATGGCATCATTGGCTACTATTTCTTGAACAGCTTCATTGTTAAAATCGACTATTTTGGTCATAGAATGAAGTTTTACAAGCACGAGGTCAAACCGAAAATTAAAGGGATGGCGGTGCCTATAGAATTGATCCTGAACAAACCGTACCTGCATCTGCCGGTGCTCGCCCCGAACGTGGGCCTCTTCAATGCCAGACTTCTGATGGACAGCGGAGCCAGTTTCGCGCTCTCGCTGGAAAGTATTGACAGCGTGAAATTTCCCTTGCCGGACAGCAACATCACCGCCAGCCTGGGTATGGGTTTTGGTGGGCTGATCAGCGGCCATATTGGACGCATTCAGTCCATGAAAATTGCGGATGTGATCCTGGAGAATGTACTCACCAACTATCCTGACTATGCAGACGGCGCAGCAAAGGTGCTTTCTACAGGGCGCAACGGCAGTGTTGGTGCCGAACTGCTACGTCGCTTCCACATCACTTTCGATTACCGGAACAGCATGGTTTACCTTAAGCCAAACAGCGCATTGAAAAACACGTTTGACCATGATATGTCGGGCATGGAGGTCTATATGGAGGAAGGTAAATCGAACAGGTTTTTTATTGAGCGCATCGAAGCAGATTCACCCGCAGAAGATCTTGGTATCAACCCGGGTACGGAGCTACTGGAAATTAATTTCAAGCCGGTAACCAGTCTGGATCTTCAGACGATCGTGCAGATGTTGAAGGCTGGCAATGGCAAAAATGTGGTCCTTAAACTATTCCAGGACGAAGAAATCGTTTATAAAGTTCTAACTTTAAAAAAAAGAATCTGAGCCACTGCCCTGCTGCAGGGCATGATTTGTACGTGTAATTCGTTTATAGAGGATGTTGAATTTTAAAACGCTGATTTATTTTTTAGCCGTAGGATTGATCTTAAGTGCGTGTAACTCCACGCCTGAAAAAGCTGCAAAAAAAGAAAAAAAGAAAAAAGAAGACATAAAGAGACTTGACTTTACGCCTATTGTAGGCATAAAATATCATGAGGTGACTCGTCGCTTTAGTAACGGACTGTCCTTTTCAGACATAGGTTTCCAGCAGGAACCAAGCTGGATCATACAGTTTGCATCAAATGATACGGTGAAAGCATGGAGCCCACAAAAGCAGATCATGCAGTCCTTCTACTTCATGTACGACCACGGCGATGTCTACAATTTCGCGGGTGAATGGTTCCGGATTAAGGGATTCAGCAAAGACAGCATCCGGATGCAGCGTTTACATTTAACCAAACAGGTCATTGCAAAAGACATCCGTTCAGATGTAATCATGACCTATTACTCCGAAGATTACCTCAAGCGGATCAACAAAACACCAGAAGAGCTGCAAAAACCGACAGCAGCAGATACGGCTTTCATCCGCAAGCTTGTGGCGCGTGCCGACCGCAATCCCACTAATGCAGATAGTGCCTTTGCAGGGCGCATTCCCGTGAAATTCACCCCGAAAAGTAAGATCATCAGCGTAGAGAAGCTAAATACAGTAGATCGACTGCTTGGCAGAACCGAATCTTACGATTACCTGTTTCCGGAATACCGCATCAAAATACAGAAAGCCTATCAGGATTTTGGCTACTCCTTTACGGCGGTGGTGGACCAGCACGGGAAAATTCACCTGAACAGCTTCCGCGACGATATGCCAGAGTATCATGAGCAAAGAAAGAAGGTGCTGGAAGGCATTATTGATGTGTATTTGCAGAACCTGCTTACGGTAAAACCAGGCACCACATTGGGCATCCCCCACTCCTCCGAAATCACTCTAAATGTGAGTGGGAAAAAGTAGGAAGAAAGTCACATAATTTCTATATTCCTCAAAAATTCAAGCATTTACTTGTTTATAATAAATAATCACTACCTTGCACACTTAATTTTTTAATACATAATACAATGCAAGAAGGAACAGTAAAATTTTTTAATGTTACAAAAGGATTCGGATTCATCATTCCAACAAACGGAGATAGCGAAATTTTTGTACACTCAACAGGCCTTATCGACGAAATCCGTGAAAACGACAAAGTAGAATACGATGTAGAAAGCGGTAAAAAAGGTTTGAACGCGATCAATGTTAAAGTAATCTAGATTTCATTAAACATATTCGTACAAGCTTCCCGGAATCCGGGGAGCTTTTTTTTATCTTTGCTTTTTTAACACACCATGAGCAAAGCTGCCATACACTTCTTCAGCGAAGAAATTCCTTTCACGCTAAAACACAAGACCATTATCCGCAACTGGCTGCGCGAAACCATCTCAGCAGAAGGCTATACACTTGAAGAGCTAAACTTCATCTTCTGCTCCGACGAATATTTGCTGGGTATAAACCAACAATACCTGGATCATGACACTTATACCGACGTAATCACTTTTGATAACTCAGAAGCCGCGAAAACGATTGTAGGCGATATATTTATCAGCATTGACAGGATCAAAGAAAATGCGAAGGCGTTTAAGCACGATTTCATGGATGAACTTTGCCGGGTGATGGTGCACGGTACACTCCATCTGCTGGGCTACCCGGACAAGGGTAAAGCAGCCAAAAAGATCATGACGGAGAAAGAAGACTTTTATCTCGGTAAACTTGCATTCAAGCCTGCTACTTAAAAGCTACTCTTGCACCCAAAAACACCGTAGCGGTTCGATGATCCGGTAGCTGTAATCCTGGCTGATTTTGAAACCGTAAACCGGTGAGTGATTTATTCCAATTGATTCTGACATAGGTCAGATCGAAACTGACCACCCATTTCTCATTGAGCCTAAAATCAACGGCTGTGAAAGGCTCGTAATTCAACAAGATTCTCGATCTGTAGCTGGATTTTAGCACATTGGAGGCAGTCCCTGCGCCCTCTTGCCCGGAATTGAGGTAATATTTTCCGGTCGAATGCAGCTGCTGGTATATCAGACCAGTTCCGATTCTTAGATTGGCTTGCTCACCAAGATCAAGATGAAAGTACGGTTTCAGTTGCAGTGAATAAGCGCCGCTTTTCACATCCAGCACATCGTAGCCACTATCCTGCTCATGATCATAGATGACCTGCATAGGGTTTAAAAAGTAGGCTTCAAAGCCACCTTCCATGCCGAAGTACTTGTTCAGCTGATTGCCATAGCCAAAGTCAAGAATGAGCCCCTCTTTGGTTTCATAGTCGTCAGCTTCACCTTCACTTGCAAAAGCATAAGTTGCAAGATCTTCAATGGACAACTTCATGGAGGCATAGAAGTAGGCTTCAGACTGAAACATGGGTTTTGCTAAACGCTGTGATCTGGAGTTTTTACCTGGCGCAGCATTGCCGCGTTTCATGGGATTTTCCAATCCAACTGGCGCCATATTTTTGTTCTTCGTACTATCTTCTTGCGCAGATCCGATTACCGGAATGACCAGGAGCATGCCAACGGTGAAGAGCCATGATCTGAAGTCCGCCAGCATAACAGCTAGCGAAAACATCCTGTGCAAAATAGGGTTTTCGATGAAGTGGTTAATAGCTCTTGAGGAGCTGCAATAATAGAACTGGTCTTTACAATTAAAACAATTGGGATTGGTAGGAGAAGCGCGTGCATTTGCATATTGTCTGGTTGAGCTGGAAATAAAAGTAAGGCTTAGATCGTGGCATTACAAGATTCTAAGCGAGTATTTATCAGGATTCTACTTGACCAGGCCTCCAAAAGGCATTAATCAGCCGTTGATCAGGGCCTGGGCCAGTTCAAGGGCGGTTCAACCCCTAGCCGAGGGCAGGTTGAGTCCGGTTTAACCCCGAAGCTGGTACCTATCTGACCGCTATTTTATACCGGATTTATATCGCTTGATAAAATGGCCTCATGAAGCCCCAAAAGATCAATGGACTCCAATCCTATAAGATCGCGCACATATAATTGATTTTCAGTATTTTACTCTTAATTCTAAGGGCGAACTAGATTTATCCTGCAGCCCCTGTTGTATGCCCATTCGTCTTGCTAGCGATCCGATCCATGAAAATTACAATACGCTTAAATGCCTGAAACTGAATGCCAAAATTTATTGCGTACTTTTGTAGTAATTTCGCATATAAACTTCGTTAAGAACACACATTGAGTACATTAATTGCAGCTGAAGGCCTGGGTCATGCTTATCATGATGAATGGCTATTTAAAAAATTGACTTTAGGAATCCAGACCGGGCAACGTGTTGCACTGGTCGGAATAAATGGCGCAGGAAAGAGCACCCTGCTGAAATTGCTTGCCGAGCGCTTTCTTCCATTAGAAGGAAAAATTGTAAAGAATAAATCCGTTCGCATCGGATTCCTTGATCAGGAACCTAGCTTCCCGGAAGGTTTTTCGATTAGCGATTTCATCTTTTCGCTGGAGAACAAACAACAGCAATTGATCAAAGAATATGAGGAACTGATTGAGCAAGAAAATCCGGACGAGGATCATTTGAATCGTTTGTACGGAGAGTTAAGCGAACACAACGCCTGGGAATACGAGCATGAAATTAAAACGATCCTCAGTCGTATGGGCATCACCCATTTGCAGCAGCAGATCTCTACCTTATCCGGTGGACAGAAGAAACGTCTGGCTTTAGCGAAACTGTTGATTGAAGATCCCGACTTTTATATTCTGGATGAGCCAACCAACCACCTGGACATTGATACGATTGAATGGCTAGAGAAATTACTTACTTCTGGAAACAAGACCATATTGCTGGTAACGCACGATAGATATTTCCTGGACAATGTGTGCAATACGATCGTAGAGTTGGATAAAGGGAAAACCTTTACCTACAACGGCAACTATGCATACTTCCTTGAAAAGAAGTCTGAACGGGAAGCTTCTGATGAAGCAACTTTTCAGAAGAATAAGAATCTTCTGAAGAAAGAATTGGAATGGATGCGCAGAATGCCGCAGGCGCGTGGCACGAAATCTCAAGCCAGAATTGATGCATTCTATGACCTGGAAAGCAGAACAAAACAGAATACTGAAAGCCAAAGTATTACGTTAAATGTTAAAATGGCTCGCCAGGGCAACAAAATTCTGGAGCTGGAACACATTGGACAAAGCTTCGACGAGAAGAAGATCATCAATGATTTTTCCTATACGTTTAAGCGTGCAGACCGTATTGGCTTAGCCGGTAAAAATGGTACTGGTAAGTCTACCCTACTGAACATCATTACAGGATTTCTTCAGCCGGAAAAAGGTAAAGTGAGCGTTGGTGAAACGACAGTTTATGGTTACTACAAACAAGGTGGTTTAGCTTTCAACGAAAAGGAACGGGTAATTGACATTGTAAAATCTGATGCGGAATACATCAAGATGGCAGATGGACAGACCATTTCAGCCTCTCAGCTATTAACGCTGTTTTTGTTCCCACCAAAAAAGCAGCACGGCATGGTGGAGAAATTAAGTGGTGGCGAGAAAAAGCGTTTGCACCTGATGAAGGTTTTAATGCAAAATCCAAACTTCCTGATTCTCGATGAGCCAACAAATGACTTGGATATTGATACCTTGAATGTATTGGAAGAGTTCCTGGAAAACTTCCCGGGTGTGCTGATCCTGGTTTCACACGACAGGTATTTACTGGATAAAATGAGCGAGCAATTGTTCATTATGGAAGGCAATGGCGAGGTGAATATTTACAATGGGAACTATTCGGAATACCGCTTGAGCCTGGAGCAGCTTAAAGACAAAGCAGAAAAGAAAACTGCCGCTGCAGCATCTGCTCCTGCTGTGAAAGACAATACGAAGAAGCTGAGCTATAAAGAGCAGAAAGAATTGGAAGATTCAGAAGCTAAAATTGCTACACTGGAGGATAAGATCGTAAGTCTGACCAGTTCGCTTTCTGCTATAGACAGCAGCAACTATAAGGAGATTGAAAACGTTTCTGCAGAAATCCAGGCTTTGAATAACGAGCTGGATCAGGTTATGGAACGTTGGCTTGAACTATCGGAAAAAAACAATTAAAGGTATGAGCACNNACCTCAGACATCTTAGCCACTGCAGGCGTCACCATTTTGTTGATCGCCTTTCTGCTTCAGATCTTAAAGGTCATTAGCGTAGAAAGCAATTGGTACAGTTTAATGAATTTGGTTGGCGCCGCATTAGCTGGTATTTCAGCCTGGATGATAAGCTTTATGCCCTTTGTTGTATTGGAAAGTGTCTGGGTTATGGTCTCCCTTTTTAACCTAATAAAGAATTTAAAATCGAAATAATGCACGTGGAACGAGGGCTTTTAAAGCATGTACTTTCGCCTAAGTTCCACGTGAAACATAACCCAAAAAACCATGTTTAAAACGTATGATGTCATCGTTGTAGGCGCTGGACACGCGGGCTGTGAGGCCGCGGCCGCCGCAGCAAATTTAGGCTCTTCAGTGCTCTTAATAACGATGAATATGGAGACCATTGCACAGATGAGTTGTAATCCGGCAATGGGTGGCGTAGCAAAAGGACAGATTGTTCGGGAGATTGATGCTATGGGCGGATACTCCGGAATTATTGCCGACAAGACTACCCTACAGTTCAGAATGCTTAATCTTTCTAAAGGCCCAGCCATGTGGAGTCCACGTGCGCAGAACGACCGAAAGCGCTTCGCTGAAGAATGGAGACTGGCATTGGAACGCACGCCAAATGTAGATTTCTGGCAGGATATGGTGAGCAGTTTAATCATTAAAGACAATGTTGTTTGTGGTGTAAAAACTTCAATCGGCGTAGAGATCCTTGGAAAATCTGTTGTGCTTACAAATGGTACATTCCTGAATGGACTCATCCATATCGGAGAAAAGAAATTTGGCGGTGGCCGTACAGGTGAAAAATCTGCAACAGGATTGACCGAACAACTTACATCATTAGGTTTCGAAGCCGGCAGAATGAAGACCGGAACCCCTCCCCGTGTTGATGGCAGATCCCTGAATTATTCCGTAATGGAAGAACAATGGGGTGATGAAAATCCAGGAAGGTTCTCTTATACAAAAGTAGAACGCTCTTCAGAACAACGCTGCTGCTGGATCACCTATACCAACTCCAAAGTACACGAGACGTTGAAAGAAGGTTTTGAAAAATCTCCAATGTTTACCGGACGTATCAAAGGACTTGGTCCAAGATACTGCCCTTCCATTGAAGATAAAATCAATCGCTTCGCGGAACGTGATCGTCACCAGATCTTCGTCGAACCAGAGGGATGGAATACCGTCGAAATCTATGTAAATGGATTTTCGACTTCCCTGCCGGAAGATGTACAGTATCGTGCATTGACACAAATCCCAGGATTTGAAAATGCAAAGATGTTTCGTCCGGGCTATGCCATAGAGTATGATTATTTCCCACCTACCCAGTTGGATTTAACGCTGGAGACCAAAAAAATTCAGAATTTGTTCTTNNTTAATGGAACTACTGGCTATGAAGAGGCTGCAAGTCAGGGATTTATAGCCGGAATTAACGCACATCAGAAGGTAAACGACAAACATGAGCTTATTATGAAGCGCTCAGAGTCGTATATTGGAGTATTGATAGATGATTTGGTAACGAAAGGTACCGAAGAACCGTATCGGATGTTCACCTCAAGAGCGGAACACCGTTTACTGTTGAGACAAGATAATGCCGATATCCGTCTCTCCCCTATTGGACATGAACTTGGCTTGATCAGTGATGAGCGATTAGAAATTGTAAAACAAAAAGTAGCAAACTCCGATGAGATCGTTGCATTCAGTCGAAAGCAAGGCATAGAAATGTCGCAGGCAAATGACATGCTTCAGGAATTAGGCACAAGTCCGATAAGCCAGAACGTTAAACTTTTCAGCTTATTAAGCCGTCCTCAGGTGTCAATCGAAGACGTCAGAAAAGTAAGTCTACCATTAAATGAGTTGCTTAGTAAATTTGACCAGGAGACGGTTGAGCAGGCAGAGATCAAAATAAAATACGATAGCTACTTCGAGAAAGAACAGGAAATCGTAGCCAAAATGCAGAAGATGGAAGACAAGGATATCAATCCTGACTTCGATTACGCGCAGCTAAATTCGCTTTCGAAAGAAGCCAGAGAGAAATTATTGAAGATTAAGCCAAGAACTTTGGGTCAGGCATCCAGAATTTCGGGTGTTTCACCTTCAGATATCTCCGTTTTGATGGTTCACATCAGCAGATAAAACACAATCGGTTGATTTTCAATAGCTTACATATTACTTTGTAGTGTTTGAAAATCAACCGTTTTTTATTCGATTTAAGCTACTTTCTAAAATTTTTAAACAGATTACATTCCAGCTACTAAAAACGTCTTAAAACCGCTAAAAACAATGAAATTTAAAACCTGGCAGTTCCTCTTGATTTTTATATATGGTTTTTACCAAATTTTCCTGGTTGGAGGCTGTGCAAGCCAAAAAACCATACAAGGTGGGCCCCGCGACAGCATCGCACCTAAGGTTTTAAGAATGGTCCCCGAAAATCTGACCACGAATTTCAATGCGAAAACAATTACCATCCAGTTTGACGAATATTTCAAGTTGAATGATCAATTCCGCGAATTCAGTGTATCGCCAGACATGGAGCGTCTGCCACAATTGAAAATTAAGAAGCGTGCGCTTGAAATCAGTTTTCAGGATACCTTAGAAAAAAACACAACCTACACGCTGAATTTCGGAAAGTCCATCGCGGACATCAATGAGAATAATGTGCTTAAAAATTTCACGTACGTTTTTGCGACCGGGCCAAAACTGGATTCTTTATCCATCAGCGGTCAGGTTTTGGATGCACTTACCGGCGAGCCAATCTTAGATGCACTTGCCTTCATTGTGCCGATAGACCGGGATACCATTATCGGAAAAACCAAGCCTTCAATCTATGCTACGACGGACAGTTCGGGCAGGTTCCAGCTGAACAACCTACGTGAGAATACTTATAAAGTATATGCACTTCGAGAAAAAACCAGTGATAAAGTCTACCAACAGGCATCGGATGAAATCGGATTTCTGCCAGATTCCATCGTGTTAAAAGCCAATGTGAGCGATCTCAAGATTAAGGTTTTCAAAGAAGATCCACAGGATTTCCGGATCATAGACCGCAAGATTGCACCTGATGGAACCATCCTGATTACCTGGAATCAGAAGCTTCGACAGCCATCTGTAGTGGTGAGCGAACCAGCAAATCTCGATGCTGCAAAGCAAATTCAGTTCAGTAAGACCAACGATTCGGTACGGGTATGGTTGAATGACTTAAGCTTTGATTCAACCAAAGTTTCCGTAATGGAAGCAGGTAAATTACTGCAAACCGTAAAGCTAACCAGGGGCAAAAAGGATACTTATACGAGAGCACTGATGCCGGCAGACAACCTGGAAAGCGGGCAGCTGAACCCCAACACCAGGCTGCGCCTCACCTTCCCTACCCCGGTGATCGCGATAGACAGAAGTAAAATTCAACTATTGGAGGACTCGGTGGCTGTGACCAATTTCCAGCTCCTGAAGGACTCTGCAGACTTCCTGAGCTACTTTGTTCAATTCCCCTGGGATAAAGGCACAGAATACGAGATGAAGTTCAATCCAGGGGCAATTACAGGCATGTTCGACTCGAAAAACAAGGAGTTTACGAAAGCATTTGAGCTGGCCAGCGCTGATGATTACGGTAGTCTTGGCCTCAGCATTAAAGTGCCGGAAGCGAACAAGAGCTACGTTGTGCAGGTTACCAATGAAAGAAAGGAGACGATATCGGAATATGTGATTCGTCGGGACACCACGCTTAATTTCGCTAATTACCGGGCAGGTAAATACTTCTTACGCGTGGTGTACGACAATAATAACAATGGCAAATGGGATACAGGCAGGGTAAGTACAAAACAATTGCCTGAGCAGATCTACAATGAGCCGCAGGAGCTTTCTATCCGCGCCAATTGGGATAGAAAGGCAACTGTGACGATTCCGAAAGAGCCCGTTAACGGAACCAGTCCGAGTACATAATATAGTTATCAGGTAATTTATCCAATAAGGCCCGTTGCATCTCTGTAATGGGCTTTATTTTTTTAGCAGGCATTCCAGCATATAAGAAGCCGCTCTCACAACGTGTATTCTCCAGGACTACTGCACCCGCAGCAATGATGCAATAAGGCTCTACAACGGCGTTATCCATCACAATAGCACCCATTCCAATGAGGATGTTATCCTCGAGCGTACAGCCATGAACAATGGCGTTGTGACCAACAGACACCCTATTCCCAATTACCGTTGCTGCCTTTTGATAAGTGGCATGAATAACGGCGCTATCCTGGATATTGGTATCATGTCCAATGGTGATGGAATTTACATCGCCACGGATCACTGCATTGAACCAAACAGAACAGTTATCACCCATGGTTACATCTCCAACAATGGTTGCATTTTGGGCAATATAACAGTTGTTACCCCAGATGGGATTCTTGTCTTCTACAGCTAAAATTACTGGCATAAATATGGTCTTTTAAAAGATGGTATCTTGAATAGTTCCGGCATGATTTGGATAGTCTGTGGTGTAATGTAAACCCCGACTTTCTTTGCGTGCTTTCGCAGATTTAATGACTAAAAATGCAACTTGAATGACGTTCCTTAATTCACAAAGTTTAACCGAAACTTTGTTCGCTTTATAGAATTCTTCGGTCTCTTCATAGAGTAAAAACAACCGGCGCATTGCACGATCTAATCTAAAATCTGAACGCACAATCCCGACATAATCACTCATTAATTTTTGTGTTTCCCGAAGATTATGGGTTACTAAAATATCCTCGTTTGACTGCGTAACACCCTCATCATTCCATTCCGGAATATTGTCTGGAATGACATTATCTTTGTACCGCTGTATGGCGTCTAAATAGATGCGATGCGCAAACACAGGCGCTTCCAAAAGGCTGTTTGAAGCGAGGCGATTTGCACCATGTAAACCGGTAGATGAAGTCTCCCCGCAAGCATATAAATTGTTGATTGAAGAACGACCATAAGCATCTACATATATACCACCACACATATAATGTGCAGCAGGTGTAACCGGTATATAGTCTTTGGTCATGTCTATTCCGATAGAAAGGCACTTCGCATAGATGTTCGGAAAGTGTGCCAGAATGTCATCTTTTGAACGATGGGTGATGTCGAGATAAACGAACTCTTCACCGGATTTTTTCATCTCCGCATCAATGGCGCGGGCTACAATATCACGTGAAGCAAGGGATCCGCGAGCGTCATATTCATACATAAACTCCTCTCCATTCTTCCTCCGCAGCACGCCACCGAAGCCTCGAACAGCCTCCGAAATTAGAAAAGCAGGGTACTCTCCGGGGTGGTAAAGTGCCGTTGGATGGAACTGGATGAACTCCATATTCCGCAATTTTCCCTTAGCGCGGTACACCATTGCCATTCCATCGCCCGTTGCAATCACAGGATTTGTTGTACTTGAATAAATATGGCCAGCGCCGCCCGAGGCCATGACTGTTACACTTGCTAAGATCTTTTCCACATCGTTACGCTCTGTATTAAAGGCATATACACCAAAACAGTTAATAACTTTTGTGCTCTTGTCCACAAATTCACCGAGGTGATGTTGAGTTATTAACTCCAAACAGAAGTAATGTGTTAATATTTCGATGTTGTTATTCTCGTGAATTTGTTTTAAGAGTACACGCTCGATTTCGTAACCTGTTACATCTTTATAATGTAGTACCCGATGTTCGGAATGACCGCCTTCCTTCGCCAGATCATATAAACCCTGATGATCACGGTCGAACTCGGTACCATAGTCGATAATCTCCTGAATGCGTTGAGGACCCTCAGATACAACGATTTTCACAATTTCGGGATCACATAAGCCATCGCCCGCAATTAAGGTGTCTTTAATGTGTTTTTCAAACGAATCATCCTCATTTACAACGACTGCCACGCCTCCCTGGGCATATTTCGTGTTGGATTCATCTTCATTTGATTTGGTAATGATCAGTACTTTTCCATGTTGGGCAGCTTTCAAGGCGAAGCTCAAACCCGCAATTCCTGATCCGATGACTAAAAAATCTACTTTTCTCATTCTTTATGGTAATTCGGGCTATTGTTAACAACGTTGATAACATTGTTAATTATTTGTATAAATAAAAAGAACAACTATTCTTGATTGTTTAAAGCTAAGCTAAAATGGCAATTTGACACAATTTTATAAAGTATTTATGCGCAACTTTGCCAGGGTTATTAACGTTTTTTCAACCTAAAAATAATACACATTCAGATATTGATAAGTTTAACACTTGTTTTTTATATCACTATAACTCAGCCTGAAGATTAAATAAAAAGCTATATAAATTGTTAATAACTTTGTAATAACTCAAATAATCGAAAGAATTTTAAAAAGCTTATAAACATTACTAACACACTAATAAACAATAGAAATCTATTTATATTAAATAATTATAATTTATTGAACTGTTGAAAATGGATACCTTAGAGGAAATAAATATTAAAGGTTTTGCAGACGAAAAGATTGATCCGACTTTAGATCTGTTCGATGAAATCGAAAAACTAAAGAAAGAGAAAAACGCGATCATCTTAGCGCACTACTACCAGGAGCCGGATATCCAGGACATCGCCGACTACATTGGCGACAGTTTAGCATTATCCCAGGAAGCTGCCAAAACGGAAGCTGACATCATTGTTTTTGCAGGTGTACATTTTATGGCAGAAACTGCCAAAATCCTGTCACCCGGAAAAAGGGTGTTGTTACCCGATGTGAAAGCTGGCTGTTCATTGGCCGATAGCTGTCCGCCACACTTGTTTAAAAAGTTCAAGGAGAAGTACCCGGATCATGTCGTGATTACCTACGTAAACTGCAGTGCAGAATTGAAGGCATTAAGCGATATTGTTTGTACTTCTACGAACGCTGTTCAGATCGTTGAAAGCTTACCGAAAGACACAAAAATTATCTTCGGTCCGGATAAGAATTTAGGTGCATGGGTTTCGAAAAAAACTGGTCGTGAAATGGTACTTTGGAATGGTGCATGTATGGTACATGAAATCTTCTCCAGAGAGAAAATAACACGCTTGAAAGAACGTCACCCTGCAGCGAAGTTTATTGCGCATCCGGAGTGTGAGGAAGCGGTACTACAAATGGCAGATTATATTGGTTCGACAACGGGATTATTGAAGTACGCAATCAACAGTGATGCGAAAGAATTTATCGTTGCAACGGAGAGCGGAATTATTCATCAAATGGAAAAAGCTTGTCCGGATAAAACGTTTATTCCAGCACCACCAAATAACAACTGTGCTTGTAATGATTGCCCATATATGAAGCGCAATACTTTAGAAAAATTATACCTGTGTTTAAAGAATGAAACACCTGAAGTAACTGTACCAATGGAAACAATTGTTGCGGCGAGAAAACCAATTGAAAGAATGCTTGAGATTTCTGCAAGTTTAGGTTTGTAAACTGTACTTTTTATTGCCTGTTAAGGGAATATTAATGCGGCTGTTTATAAAAAATTAAAACGGCTTTTTGGTACAGGTTATTGGTTGTTTAAAAAATTAAAAGGCTGGAGAGCCGATAAAGAAAAATTATGTTTGAAAATAAGGAACGTACAGATATTGCACTTTTGGGGGAGTTTGGTTTGATCAAACACCTTACCGATACTTTTAAGATTCGTCATGAAAGCAGCACCAAAGGTATTGGTGATGATGCTGCAGTGTTGAATTTTGATGGAAAGGAAGTGCTGATTTCGACAGATCTGCTGCTTGAAGGGATCCATTTTGATCTCGCTTATGTGCCCTTGATGCATTTGGGCTATAAAGCCGTACAAGTGAATCTAAGCGACATTTATGCAATGAATGGTATCGCAACCCAGATCACGGTTTCCATCGGCTTATCGAGCAAATTTCCGCTGGAAGCTGTAGAGGAGATTTACAAGGGGATTGAGCTTGCCTGCAATAAATTTAACATTGACCTGGTTGGCGGTGATACTTCAACCAGCAAACAGGGCCTGGTAATTAGTGTAACCAGCATTGGTTATGCCGATAAAAAGGATGTTTGCTACCGTAACGGCGCTGGTGAGGGTGATTTGGTTTGCGTTTCTGGTGATCTGGGCGGTGCTTACGTTGGTCTTCAGATCCTGGAGCGTGAAAAGCTGATCTTTTTGGAGAATCCGAACATCCAGCCTGATCTGGAAGGCAAGGACTATATAATTGAGCGTCAGCTGAAACCGGAAGGTAGAAGAGACATCGTTGATTTACTCGCACAGATGGAGATTGTTCCAACTTCGATGATTGATGTTTCTGATGGTTTGGCTTCGGAAATACTACACATCTGCCAGCAATCTGAAAAAGGGGTAACNNAAGAGAAGATCCCAATTGATCCATTAACTTACGAGACTGCTCGTGAACTGGGGCTGGATCCTACCGTTTGTGCGCTCAACGGTGGTGAAGATTATGAATTGCTTTTCACGATTAAGCAGTCTGATTATGCAAAATTGAAACACGATGTAGACATCAGCGTGATTGGTCATATCACCGATAAGAATTCAGGTTGTAAGATGATCTCGAAGTCTGATATGGTTCATGAGCTCAAAGCGCAGGGTTGGAATGCTTTCAAGTTGTAAATATTTGATTTACAAGAGTTAATTACATCAGCCTAGGTTAACTACCTTCGTTGTTGAAAATAGAAAAGCCTGATTTAGACGTTCCATTTGGAGCGGTTTAAATCAGGCTTTCGTTTTGCCGTTAATTGTGGGATGTTAACTGGCGCTGTTGTTCATGGGCAGCACACTGGATATTTCATTCCCTGGCTCCTCTTCTATCAAGCTGTGATCTAGAAATTTGCTATCAATTTGCTTGTTTGTCTTTGCGCCCAGGCGTTTAATTTTTTCTGCTGTTGTGGTTAGGTTTCCTGCGCCGTTAGAGAGTTTGTTCAGTGCTTTATCATAGCAATCCTGGCTGTTTTTCAGGTTTTTACCTAAGCCTTCCATATCATTCAAAAAGCCAATGTACTTCTCGTACAGACTACCACTGAGTCTGGCAATTTCAAGCACATTCCGGTTCTGACGCTCCTGTTTCCAGATGCTGGCAATGGTGCGTAGCGTGGCGAGTAGTGTTGATGGGCTTACAATGACCACCTTGCGGTCCCAGGCATAATTGAACAGCTCCGCATCTTCCTGCACCGCAATACCAAAGGATGATTCAATAGGAATGAAGAGTAATACGAAGTCCGGGGAGTTGATCTGGTACAGATCCTGGTAGTTTTTACCAGAAAGATTCTGGATATGTCCCTTTATGGAGCTGACATGTTGTTTGATATAAAGTGCACGTTCCTCTTCTGAGTCGGCATTAAGCAGCCGTTCATATGCAATAAGAGATACTTTAGAGTCGATTACAACGTGTTTCTCGTCTGGAAGGTCTATCAGGACGTCTGGTTGTAATCTGTTGCCTTCAGCGTGGTTTAATGAAGCTTGTACCCTGTACTCCCGTCCTTTTACCAATCCAGAGCGCTCGAGTACCTTTTCCAGGATAATCTCACCCCAGTTGCCCTGTTTTTTATTGTCGCCCTTAAGTGCTTTTGTAAGGTTATTGGCATCTTCCTGTATTTGCCTGCTTTGCAGCATCAGCTGAGATATGGCTCCTTTAAGCATATTCCGCTCATCAGATTCATCTTTATAGACCTTTTCAACCTTCTGCTCAAATGCTTTGATGTTTTCTTTCAGCGGATTTAAGATTTGATCCAGGTTGATCCGGTTGCTTTCCGTGAATTTGCTGGTCTTTTCCTCCAGGATCTTAGTAGCCAGATGTTCAAACTCCAGCTTAAATTTATGCTGCAGTTCCTGGATGTACTGCTCCTGCTCCAACTGACGGTTTAATTGAGATTTCAGGGCTTCTTCCGCCTTTATGGCCCTGCTACGCTCCATCATGAAGTTTTCACGGAGATCCCGCAGCTCATCTTCTATCCGAAGTTTATCTGCATTGTGTCGTTCAAGTTGCTTTTGATGTTCGAGTTCTTTGATTTCAAGCAAGGCCTTATGCTGGTCGCCGGCTGGTCTTTTTAAAAACACAATAAGCAGGAAACAGATGAGCAGTAGCAGTGCGATGATGAGGTATTCCATTTTACTAATATTTTTATAATGTATTGCTGTTTTTTATTCTGAATAACAAAGATATTAGTAAAATATAAGTATTCCTAATCGGGGATTTGTAGGCTTCAGCGGGGTTAAAATCTAGAAATGATCAGCTTAAAACAAGGATTTAAAACTGCTAAGTTGTTAATTTTTTGGACTTTACAAAATTGGGGAACGCTTTTTGATTTACATAGCTCAACTCACATTAGCTAAGATGCTTACCTATATTATATTCATCATTCCGGTGCTGATTATCAGCATGATCGTACAATGGCGATTCCGAAGCAAGTTCTCCAGGTATTCGGAAATGCAATTGGGCTCGGGTTTCTCAGGGAAGGAAGTTGCGCAGAAAATGCTTCAGGATCACGGTATTTACGACGTGCAGGTCATGAGTACGGAGGGCCAGCTTTCCGATCATTATAATCCTCAAAACCGGACCGTGAATTTAAGCACAGATGTATTTCATGGACGTAGTGTTGCCGCAGCGGCTGTGGCTGCTCACGAATGCGGGCACGCCATTCAGGATAGTAAGCGCTATAAATGGTTGTATTTGCGTTCGGAGATGGTTCCAGTGGTATCCTTAACATCGAACTTACTGCAGTGGATACTCATTTTTGGTATACTGCTGATTGGCTTTACAGGCAATCCCGTGGTTTTAAGTCTCGGTGTATTTGGACTGGCATTGGTAACGCTATTTAGCCTGATTACCCTTCCAGTGGAATTTGACGCCAGCAGAAGAGCATTATTATGGATCAGTAATAATCAGTCGGTAGCGTTCTCGATCGATGAGCGTCAGCAGGCAAAAGATGCACTCTGGTGGGCTGCAATGACGTACATTATTGCAGCGATAGGTGCGCTGGGTAACCTGATCTATTATCTGGGCATGCTTATCGGCAAGGACACCAGATAACTTTTAACTGAGCAGTTGCAGGTTAGTTTAAACGATAAGGTGCGATCAAGGCAAATTCAGGGATATCCACCTGAAATGGAGTCTCTGTAGCTACCCGGATCATCGAGTAATTACCGCGCNNCAATATCAGTTGAAATCTGACAACCGGAAACATAAGCATGAACCTGACCCGGCTCCAGTATAGGCTGTACGCCCACTACGCCTGCGCCTTCTACTTCTTTTATGGCACCTGCAGAATCGAAGATGAACCACTGTCTACGCAGTAGTTGAATGGTATAGTCAGAAAGGTTTTCAATTTCAATCCGGTAAGCGAACATAAACTGTTCATTGGCAGGATTGGAATATTCATCCTGGTACATGGTTTCAACCGAAATTTTGATTCCCTGCGTAATTGCTGTTATCATATTGCTGTTGTGAACGGATGTATTTTCAAAAATTAAGCCATTTCTGTTACAGGTTCGATGTTCCGGAATTTATCTGCCACTTCGTCCAGTATTTCGTGAATTGTTTGAATGTTTTCTTCTTTCACCAGCAGCATTCTGTAGGGTTTGAAATCCGGTAACCCCTTGAAATAGTTGGCATAATGTCTTCTCATTTCGAAAATACCGACGCGTGGACCTTTCCATTCAATGGACTTCTCGAAGTGGGTGCGGCATACGTTTACACGTTCCTCTACAGTTGGACCAGCCAGGTATTCACCGGTGTTAAAGAAATGACGGATTTCACGGAAAATCCATGGATAGCCGATTGCTGCACGACCGATCATAATACCGTCTACTTCATATTCCAGGCGCCAATCGGCAGCCTTTCTAGGACTATCTACGTCACCGTTACCGAAAATGGGGATCTTAATTCTGGGATTGCGTTTGATCTCGCGGATCAGGGACCAGTCTGCATGGCCTTTATACAGCTGCGCACGGGTACGTCCGTGTATGGTTAAGGCCTGAATACCAATATCCTGCAGGCGTTCTGCAACTTCTTCTACGTTCTTGGTGTTGTCATCCCAGCCCAATCGGGTTTTAACCGTTACCGGCAGGTGCGTGGCTTTAACAACGGCCTCCGTCATCTTCACCATCTTGTCGATATCCTGTAAAAGACTTGCACCAGCACCCCTGCAGGCCACGTTTTTAACCGGGCAGCCATAGTTGATGTCCATCAGGTCAGGATTTGCAAGTGTCGCGATTTCTGTTGCTTCACGCATGTGATCGATCTCACTTCCGAAGATCTGAATACCGATAGGGCGTTCGTATTCGAAGATATCGAGCTTTTGCCTGCTTTTGGCGGCATCACGAATCAAGCCTTCGGAAGAAATAAACTCGGTGTACATCATGTCTACCCCGCTTTGTTTACACACATAACGGAACGGTGGATAGCTCACATCTTCCATCGGGGCCAGTAATAACGGGAATTCTCCCAGATCAATATTTCCTATTTTTACGGACATTTTTCTATCTTCAACGCAAATTATAAGCACAAAGGTACAAAATCATACACACAATGGATTTCCTGCAGAAACACCGATCAGAAAGTAGTGCTTATGTTCAATTACTTATCCTTACCGGATATGCACTCGCAGGGCTTATCGTTTGCAGCATTCTAAGTCTTATTTTACTGCTGGTGTTCTCTGATCACCAAACCATGGCAAGCCTGACAAACCTGTCCATTGATGATCCAAAAAGCATCAATTCACTTAAAATCGTGCAGATTTTGAGCTCTATCGGCCTCTTTCTCTTACCGCCCATATTTCTTGCACTTACGGAAAGCAGAAAGATCAGTCAATTTTATGATTGGAAAAAGCCCACGCTAACGATGCTTGGAATCATCTTTCTACTGATGATGGTGTCTCTGCCAATAACCGAATTGTCAGGATTAATTAACCAGAAAATGACACTACCAGAGGCACTTAAACCACTGGAAGAGTGGATGCGGGCCAAGGAAGAGGAAGCTTCGAAAATGGTGGTGGCGTTGCTGAAGATGAATACTGCAGGTGATTTTCTACTTAACCTGTTCATGATTGCCCTCCTGCCTGCCGTAGCAGAGGAACTCATGTTTCGTGGTGGTGTACAACGCGCTTTTGGCAGAATGTTCGGCAATCCGCATGCTGCCATATGGATTACAGCCTTTATTTTCAGTGCTATACACGTACAGTTCTTTGGTTTTATACCAAGATTATTGCTGGGTGCGCTGTTTGGCTACATCTATGTTTGGACCAAAAGCCTTTGGTATCCCATGTTTGCCCATTTTTTGAACAATGCTTATGCGGTATGTATGGCCTTGTACTTTCAAATTCATAACCTACCTTTGGAAAATGTAGATGAACAGCCGGCATTCAACTGGATGGGCTATGTTTTGGGATTGGTTTTAACAGTTCTGGTGCTCATTTACCTTAGAAAACAATACACCAACAATGGAAAACAACTGGACCAAAGTTTATACCACCACGAACCCGATCACGGCGGAGATCATTAAACAGGCGCTGATCGAGAACGATNNCTGTAGTGATGAACAAGCAGGATTCATCATACAAAGCATTTGGAGTCGTGAATATCCTGGTGCAACCCGAGAACTTTGACCAGGCTTTAGCTTACATCATAGAGAACAACCTGAATGAAGACTAGAGCCATAACCGCATTTTTCTTTGCCATTGTAATGCTCGGTTCCTTCTTTTTAGGTGCTGAAGTATTTACTGTGTTCTATCTTTTACTCAGTCTGGCGGGACTATACGAATTCTACACGCTGGTGAATACAGCAGGCATTTTACCGCACAAAATCCTTGGTATTGTTACTGGATTTCTGCTGTTTGGTGCCGTAGCGGCCTTCCCTTTTTTCCCATTTGATACCAAATACCTGCTTCTTGGAATTCCCATAGCAGTATCTGTGTTCCTTTTTGAGCTCTATAGAACGGCTAAGAATCCTTTTAGTAACATCGGCTATACTTTCCTTGGGTTAATCTTTGTAGTGATCCCATTTTGCTTCTTTTACGCTTTAGGGTATGTGCGTGATGAGCAGTTTAACTTTCATCTGCCTCTTGCTTTCATGCTGATGTTGTGGGCCAGTGATACCGGTGCTTATCTGTTTGGTCGTAAACTGGGTAAAACCAAGCTGTTTGAAAGGCATTCCCCTAAGAAGACCTGGGAAGGTTTTGCTGGAGGTATCCTGATGAGTTTGCTTGTAGCGGGGATTGTATCGCTGTTTTTTACAGAGATCAACCTATTTATCTGGGCGGGTATGGCAGTACTGATTGTCAGCTTCGGCACGCTTGGGGATTTAGTGGAATCTATGCTCAAGCGCAGCCTGGATGTAAAAGATTCGGGTAATTTATTACCTGGACATGGAGGCTTGTTAGACCGTTTCGACGGGCTACTTGTTGCGGCGCCTATTGTTTACGTTTACCTGTATTTGATTTTTCACTAGTTCAGCGCATTACATAATTTTGATGCATAAAAAAGGTACTGTTTTAAATT